>CAYPKQ010000018.1:0-20018 GCA_964411355.1 uncultured Lachnospiraceae bacterium | reverse complement strand
CTTCGCTCGTTTTTGACTGTTGTGGGTTTATCTTCCGTTAATGCTAATAGATTCTTCACTGCGTTCAGAATGACAGTCATGGTGACGACCAAGCCTCACTCGTCATCCTGAGCCTGCGAAGGATCTACGAACGCTAAAGGATGATAAGCAGCAGTGTGTCAAAAACGAGCGGAGTGAAACGGAGTCGAACCCGTAGGGCAATGCGAAGCATTGGGGTATAATTTCACCATCTACAACAGTTCGACAATTTCCTGTTTATAAAAGAAAAAGGTCAAGGCTTTTGCCTTGACCTTTTTGTATAAAAATTACATACCAAGTGTAGCTGCGCCGACGATACCTGCATCGTTTCCGAGCTTTGCAATGCGAAGCTCGGTAGCCTTAACAACGCCGCCGCCGTAGGTTTCCTTCTTTATCAGCGGATCGAGCATATCGATGAGTACCTGACCCTCATTTGAAATACCGCCGCCGATGGAAACGACCTCGGGCTGGAAGATGTTCACGATGTTTGCGAGACCTGTTGCGAGGTATGCGATATAGGTATCAACAACCTCCTTTGCCGCCTTATCGCCCTTGTTCATAGCCATAAATGCGGTTCTTCCGCTGACCTTGCCATGCTCCTTTGCAATGTCGCTCATGAGAGTATGAACGCCTGCCTTCTCGCATTCCTCGATCTTCCCGTTTGTCATCTTGATAAGACCTGTTGCGGAGCTGTAAGCTTCCCAGCAGCCTTTTCTGCCGCATGAGCACTGCTTGCCGTTATGCTCGATAACGATATGTCCAAGCTCTGCGCCTGCGAAGTTGAAGCCTGAATAAACCTTATGATCAATGATGATACCGCCGCCAACGCCTGTGCCGAGTGTGATCATGATCGAATTTGCTGTTCCCTTTGCGGCACCTGCGATAGCTTCGCCCCAAGCGGCAGCGTTTGCATCGTTTTCAACATGAACGCTCTTGACGCCTGTAAGCTCTGAAATGAGGGGACAGATGGGGAATTTTCTGAAGGGAAGATTGTTTGCGTATTCAACAACACCGTCACGGCTGTTTGCAATTCCGGGGGAAGCGACGCCGATAGACTCGATCTCGCTCATGTCGATGCCGTTGTCTGCAGTGATCTTCTTGCAAAGATTTGCAATGTCTGCGGCAACCTTGTCTGCTCCCTCTGTTACAACTGTGGGAACGCTTGACTTTGCAACGATCTTAAAATCTGAATTTACGATACCTGCGGCAATATTTGTGCCGCCAAGGTCGATACCAATACGATACATAGTGGACACCTCTCTGATTTTTTATAATTTTGTCTGCGGAGAACATCAAAAATCCCGCCGCAACCTTCATATACATATTATAACCTTTATTTGCCACAAAGTCAACCGAATTTTTAATAAATATCAAAAGATTTTTTCCCAAAGAATTGCATGCTGGAAAGCTTGGAAAAACACACGATTGAATTATCATACATAAATGTAAAAAAATGTAAATAGCGGCGCATATTCTTATATTTTTTGTGCCAAAAATGGAAATTTTCTGATTTTTGTGCATTTTGTATATGTGTAGAAATTTGAGGTCAAAATTTGTGCATAATCGACAAAATTGAAACAGCTTATGAGTGTGGGTTAAGGTTTTCATTTTTATGTTATGGGGTAAATAAAAATTACCTTTATGTTTGTCAAGTACTTTTCTTCAAAAAAATCCCATTATAAGTGCACAAAATTTTCAATAACATCTCTTGAATTGTTGAAAATGTGGGTAAAAAATATTTACCTTTAAAAATATGACAAAAAACAGGGGATTTTTGTGAAGTTTTGTGAAGCTTTTTTAAAGCCGATTTTTGCTCGAAGTTGAACGACAGCTAAATTTATATTTAAAATACCGTACTTGACAATTTAGGCTCTTGTGTGGTATCATAACTATATAAAAATAGGGCAAAATTGCGCCTTTTTCCATGTAACGGATGCTTTTTAACGAAAGATTTGCTGCGGATGGGTCGCTTATTGCTCTCAATATTTCTGCGCATAGCGATATGCCGCCGATATTGTCCCCGCTTGTCCTTATGACTTGCGGTGTGCATCTGTGTTGAATGCAGATGCTTTTGAGTTGCTGTCGGCGTCTTTGTGTCCGATGCGTTTGTTGTTTTCTTCATATTATTTTATGTTCACGGCAGAACGTAAGGTATGAAGGAACGCTATGGACGCTTGCCGCCGCGCGAGTCACATCACCTTGATGTTCCATCAGAGGACATCACATTTTTGCAGGAGGATTTTGCAGATGAGAAGATCAATTTTCACCCGATCATTAGCATTTTTGCTTGCTATGATCACAGCTTTTGGTTGTTTTGCAACTGCCGTGCTTGCTACCGAAGCTGATTCTGCATCGGAAGAGCCCCCTGTTATCACCGTTGCTCCGGCAACCGATGACGGGGAAGAAAAGCAAAGCTCTGTTTCCGATGTTTCCATCGATGACGTTAGGGAGATTCTTAACGCCATTTCCTATGAGGAATATTCGAAGAAATATGCGAATGTTCCCGCAGCAACCGAACCAATTGTCATTGATGCGGTTGATTATATTGCCGATAAGACCGATGCACTCGTAAGCGTTACAGATGCTTATGTGGCAGAGGACGGCAGTGCTGTTTCTTCGCTCTATATTCCCGGAGACGGTTTCGTTTATTGGGGTGTTGAGGTTCCCGAAACAGCGAAGTACAGTATTCAGGTTGAGTATTACCCTGTTGAGGCGAAGTCTGTTCCGGTTCAGCGTATTTTCCGTCTGAATAATAAGGTTCCCTTTGCCGAGGCACGTTACATATCTATGTCCAAGGTCTGGACAAATGCATATGAGGAGCTTGATGCTGAAACAGGTCGTCTCTTTAAGCTCGATATCGACAGAAATGAGCTCCGCCCTGCAATGTCTCAGAGCCCCGAATGGAGAACCTTTGAGCTTCGTGACGGCGATGGCTTCTATAGCGAGAGCTTTGAATTTGTTTTTGAGGCGGGTTATAATGAGATCTCCTTTGAGAGTGTAAGTGAGCCTGTTGCAATCAAGAGTATTTCGCTTGTTCCTCATGAGAAGGCTCCCTCGTATGAGGAGGTGGAGGCCGGATACAAGGCAAACGGATATGCTTCTGCAGATAAGAGTTCTTCCGTTATGCTTGAAGCTGAAGAGCCTGTGGCTATTTCTTCCCAGACAGTTTACCCTGTTGAGGATGTTTCCTCTGCAATCACTTCACCTTCCGATTCCACAAGAATCATGCTCAATACCATCGGCGGCGAAAAGTGGCAGACATCCGGTCAGTGGGTACGCTATACATTCACCCCCGAAGCAAGCGGTCTTTACCACATCGTTACCAGATTTAAGCAGAGCATAAACGACGGTCTTTACAGCTCCCGTACCCTTTATATCTACGGCGGCGGGTATGACGGAGTTCCTTTCACCGAGGCAACACAGCTTCGCTTTGCTTATTCTTCCGATTGGCAGGTTGCCCCCCTTTCGGATGGCGAAACAGATTTTCAATTCTATTTTGAGGCAGGCACAGAATACACCATAGAGCTTGAGGTTTCTCTCGGTTCGATGGGAAGTGTTGTAAGAAGAGTTGAAGACGCTCTTACAAGGATCAACAATGCTTACCTTAATATTATAAAGCTTACCGGTACTAACCCCGACAGCTACCGTGACTACGGCTTCTCGAGAGTTATGCCCGAGGTCCTCAATGAGTTTATCCTCATGTCAAGAGAGATAAACGATGTCTCTGCATACCTTACAGAGGTAGCGGGAGTTAAGGGATCACAGGTTGCGACCCTTGACCGTGTATCATGGCTGCTTGAAAAGATGGGCGGCGATGAGGACGTTATTGCGAAAAACCTCAGTGAGCTTAAAGCTTATATCGGTAACCTTGGTACATGGATCACTACTGCAAAGACTCAACCCCTTCAGCTTGACTATATCTTGATCCAGTCAAGTGATGCAGAGCTGCCCCGTGAAATGGAGGGCTTCTTTAGTGCCTTTGCATTTGAGATCAAGAAGTTTTTTATGAGCTTCGTAAGAAACTATGACCGTGTTGGTACACAGCAGGAATTTACCTCCGAGGACGAAATCGTTGAGGTATGGCTTGCATATGGACGTGACCAGTCTCAGGTTATCCGTACACTCGTAAACAACGAGTTTACTCCCGAAACAGGTATTCCCGTAAATCTTAAGCTGGTTGCGGGCGGTACGCTTCTTCCCTCTATCCTTGCTGGCATGGGACCTGATGTTTATATCGGTCTTGGTCAGGCAGAGGTTATTAACTATGCTATCCGTAGTGCTATTATGCCTATCGAGGATATGCCCGGTTATGAAGAAACTCTGAAGTCATATAACGAGGCTGCAATGGTCACCCTCGGAATGGCTGATGCAAACGGCGATTACCATTGCTACGGTCTCCCCGAGACACAGCAGTTCCCGATGATGTTCTACCGTAAGGACGTTCTTGCGGATCTTGGTATCGAGATTCCTAAGACATGGGACGATATTCTTGCGGCAGTTCCGATTCTTCAGGCAAACAACATGGAGATCGGTCTGACAACTGACTATAAGATGTTCCTCTACCAGAAGGGCGGAAATCTTTATGCTGATGACGGTATGAGAATCAATCTTGATTCTAACCTTGCACTTGAGTCCTTCGAGATGATGTGTAATATGTTTACAATGTATTCATTCCCTTACACATATGACTTTGCAAACCGTTTCAGAACAGGTGAAATGCCTATCGGTATTGCTTCTTATAGCGGTGCTTATAATAACCTCGTTGTTTTTGCAACCGAGATCGACGGTCTTTGGGAATTCGTTCCGCTGCCGGGTATCGTCGATGAGGAAACCGGCGAGCTCAACAACAGTTCTATTTCAACAGTAACCGCAACGGTTATGATATACGGATGCGATAAGCCTGTTGAGGCTTGGAAATTTATGCAGTGGTATTGCGGCGAGAGCTGCCAGATCCAGTATTCAAACGAAATGGTTGCAATACTCGGTGACTCTGCAAAGCACCCCACAGCAAATATCAATGCACTTTCCAGCTTGCCTTGGACTACAGAGGAGCTTAATAACCTCCAGCTTCAGTTCAACAATCTGGCGTCTATCCCCAACTATCCCGGTTACTACTATATCGACCGTTATACAAACTTTGCTTTCCTTGCCGCTTATAACGACAAGGCGAACCCTGTAAACGAGCTTCTCAGTTATATCAATACTATTAATAAGGAAATTACCCGTAAGCGTACAGAGTTTGGTCTTGAAACCCTTGAGGTAGGTCAGACTCTTGCCGAAAAACGTCTCGGTCAGGCTACCGAAGCTCTTGAGGGTATAAGTAATTCGTCCTATTCCGCTCAGATAGAGCAGGCGAAAGCCGCAATACAGGCGGAAACGGATATTACGGCAATCAGTGCCGCTGCCGACGCTCTTGAAGCAGCCGATGCGACGCTCTTTGAGACAGTGATCACTTACCTGCGCGATGCAGCAAGAGCATTGTCCACCTATAAATAATATAATGTAACAAAATTTTTGATTAACAATAAGGAGAGAGCATAATGTCACAGAAAACGGCTCAGAAAAAAGCGGTAGCTCGCAAGGATATGACAAAAGCTCAATGGGTCTGGAAGGAAATGAAGCGAAATTGGGTAGCTTACGCTATGGTTGCCCCCTTCATGATCCTCTTTACGGTATTTACCGTCCTTCCCGTGCTTTTGTCGGTCGTAATCAGCTTTACCGACTTCAACCTGCTGGAAATGCCTAATTTCGTTTTCATGCAGAACTATATCACACTGTTCTTTGATGACGATATATTCCTGACAGCGGCACAGAATACATTTGTATTCGCCGCTATCGTCGGACCTTCGTCATACCTGATGTCTCTGCTTGTAGCTTGGTTCATCAATGAGCTTAGCCCCAGAATCAGAGCAATCGTAACACTTATCTTCTATGCACCTTCTATTTCCGGTCAGGTTTACCTTATTTGGGGTACCCTCTTCTCCGGTGACTCTTATGGTTGGGTAAACGGTGCACTTCTTAACCTCGGTATCATAACCGAGCCTATCCAGTTCTTTAATAATGCAGACTACGTTATGCCTCTTTGTATCGTAGTTTCGCTCTGGACCTCGCTCGGTACATCATTCCTGTCCTTTATTGCGGGTCTTCAGGGTATCGACCGCTCCCTCTATGAGGCTGCAGCGGTTGACGGAATCAAGAACCGTTGGCAGGAGCTTTGGTACGTAACTTTGCCTACAATGAAGCCTCAGCTGATGTTCGGTGCTATCATGTCCATCACATCATCCTTTGGTTTCGGCGGTATCGTTACAGCACTTTGCGGCTTCCCGTCGGTCGACTATGCCGCGCATACCATAATGCACCATCTTGAGGACTACGGCGGACAGCGATTTGAGACCGGTTATGCTTCGGCGATCGCAGTTATCCTCTTTGCAATAATGGTCGGTGCAAATACTCTCGTTAAAAATATGATTTCAAAGGTGGGACAATAAAATGGCAAAGAAATTAAGAACCAGAAAACATAAAGTTGTCCTTAACCGTAGTGCGGGAGGAGACGCAGGCATAGCATTCATGCTGGTAATTCTCGGAGCATTCATGTTCCTTCCCATGGTATATGTAGTGATGCAGTCACTGAAGCCCTTGGATGAGCTTTTCATGTTCCCCCCGAGATTTTATGTTATGAATCCTACATTCCAAAACTTTAAGGATCTCTTTACCCTTATGAATACCTCGATGGTGCCTTTCTCAAGATACATCTTCAACACGGTATTCACATCTGTTGCGGGAACAACAGGTAACCTTTTCTTCTCTTCACTTGCAGCTTATGCTTTGGCGAAGATCAAGTTCCCCGGCGGTAGCTTCATGTTTACGACCGTAAGAACATCCCTTATGTTCCATTCAACGGTAACAGGTATTACCAGCTTTATCATCATGGCAACATTCCGCATGGTAGATACATATTGGGCTATCATCATTCCTGCTTTCTGTACTTCTCTCGGTCTTTACCTTATGAAGCAGTTTATGGAAACAAACGTTTCCGATGCTGTTCTTGAAAGTGCAAGACTTGACGGTGCAAGCGAGCTCAAGACCTTCTGGGTCATCGCAATGCCTATGGTTAAGCCCGCTTGGCTTACCCTTATCATCTACTCATTCCAAGGCCTCTGGAACGCAGGTTCATCGATCTATATCCATAGTGAGCAGCTCAAGTCCTTTAACTACGCTATCAACCAGATCGTTGCCGGCGGTATCAGACGTTCGGGCGCATCTGCGGCTTCGACCGTTATCATGATGCTCGTCCCGATCCTCGTATTCGTTATTACACAGTCTAATATCATTGAGACCATGGGCTCCAGTGGTATGAAGGATTAAGGAGGGAAGCAAATGAAGAAATTAACAAGTCTTATTTGTCTGATATTTGCTCTCATTATGGTTATGGCTCCCGCAGCCGTTGCCGCTGCTCCTTATCAGACCTATACTTATTCGATCAACGGCTTTGCTCTTTATTCTCCCGATGCTTATGTGCCGGTTCAGAATATGGACTATAAATATTGGGGCGTTGATCATGCTCCCGGTGCTATCAAGGACGTGGTTACCGATGCCGGAGGTAATTTCTATCTCATTGATTCAACGAACAATGAGCTTATAGTTCTTGATTCCTATCTCAAACTTAAGTTTATCGTTAAAAATTTCGTAAATGACCAGGGCGTTCCGGACGGATTTACAAATCCTCAGGGTGTTTTCGTAACAGGCGACAGAATTTTTGTCTGTGATACGGATGCAAGCCGTATAGTAACCTTTGACCTTGCGGGACATTTCCTTTCCGTTATTCCTCAGCCCGAGTCAAACCTCTTTACAGAGGGGGCGGCTTATAAGCCGATCGCACTTGCGGTTGACCAGTACGACAGACTTTATGTTGTATCCTCAACAACCTATCAGGGTATTATCGTTATGACCGATGAGGGTGTTTTCACAAGCTTTATCGGCGCTCAGAAGGTAGTTGCCAATCTCTGGCAGCTCATCTGGAGAAGATTCCAGACAGATGAACAGAGAGCCCTTACCGAATCCTTCATTTCAACAGAGTTCAATAACATCAGCATCACAAGCGACGGCTTCATCTATGTTACAACTCAGTCTCTCGATGAAGCAAAGCAGCAGTCGGCTATCCAAGGTAAGGATAAGTCCGGTGACTATGCTCCCGTTAAGATGCTTAATGCATCCGGTGACGAGATCATGAGACGAAACGGCTTCTATCCGCCTTCCGGTGAGGTTGACGTTTCTAACCTCTCAACAGACGTTCTTGTTGGCCCTTCTGTTATTACAGACGTTGCAGTAGGTCCCGAAAAGACTTGGTCTATCGTTGACCGCAAGCGTTCAAAGGTGTTTACTTACGACTTTGACGGTAACCTTCTCTTCGCTTTCGGTGATACCGGTACAATGCTCGGTAATATCTCCATCGTTCAGTCTATCTGCTATCAGGGCGATGTTCTTGCGATTCTTGACGGCGTGAATAACACCATCACAACTTTCAAGAGAACAGAGTACGGCGATGCGCTGATCCAGGCTCTTGCTTATCAGAACAACCGTCAGTACGACCTTGCTATCGATGCCTGGACCGAGATCCTTAAGAGAAACAGTAACTTTGATACCGCTTATATCGGTATCGGTCAGTCTCTCTTCCGTCAGGGTGAATATTCTGAGGCTATTGAGTATTATCAGTCTGCTTATGATACTGCAAACTATTCGGATGCTTATAAGGAGCTTCGTAAGGAGTGGATATCCAAATATCTGTTCCTCTTACTTGCAGTGGTTATAGTAGTGATTGTTCTCTTCTCTAAATTTCTTAAATATGCAGCAAAGGTCAACTATAAAACAAGTATTACGGTTGGCAAGCGTACATATAAACAGGAATTGCTCTTTGCCTTCCACCTTATGTTCCATCCGTTTGATGGTTTCTGGGATCTGAAGCATGAAAAGAGAGGTTCGGTCAGAGCCGGACTTACGATAATTCTTATCACTATCGTTTCTTTCTATTATCAGTCCATCGGACAGGGTTATGTTATGAACCCCGAAGGAAAATATTCTTCTATCCTCGTTCAGTTTGCCGCAGTTCTCGCTCCCTTCTTCCTTTGGGTAGTGGGTAACTGGTGTCTTACAACTCTCTTCGAGGGTGAAGGAAGCTTTAAGGACATCTTCATTGCTTGCTCATATTCGCTTGCTCCCGTTCCGCTTCTTATAATTCCTTCAACAATTTTCTCAAATGTTATCACCGCTTCCGAAACCGCTGTCGTAAGCCTTCTCGTAACCGTCGGTTACCTCTGGCTCGGACTTTTGCTCTTCTTCGGAATGATGGTAACACATGACTATTCTCTTGGTAAAAACGTACTGACTTCTCTCGGTACGATCGTTGCAATGGCGTTTATCATGTTCCTTGCAATACTCTTTACAACACTTCTCGGAAAGGTTGTAAGCTTTGTGACTAACATTATAGACGAAATCAGTTACCGAATTTAAAGGCTTACAGATAGGAGAGATAAAATGAAAATTAAAAGAATATTGTCGCTGCTCTTCGCTGTACTGATGATGCTCGGTAGCTTTAACCTTGCAGCTGTACAAACATTCGCAGCAATTTCAAAAGCGGATCTTGTCGAAAATGATATTGATCTGCTCACAACCGTATTCAACTCCGCCGAGGACAGAGCAAAGGACATGACCCTTTTCGTTACTGTTGGCGATTTCGAGATCTACGCCGATGATTATTCCGGCGAGGTTATCGTAAAGAATACAAAAACGGGTCAGTATCTCTGCACTAACCCTTATAGCGTTGGTTCCTCAAAGGCTTCCAACACCCAGAAATATCAGCTTCTCTCACAGGCTATCGTTTATTATACCGATAATACCACTCAGAAGAGCTTTACCTCATATGAGGAAGGCTCGATGCGCGGTCAAGTAAAGGCGAGCAGAATTAAAAACGGTGTCAGAATTGAATATTCTCTCGGTAGCGAGCAGACAAGACTTCTCGTTCCAAAGATGATAAGCAAGGAAAGATTCCAGTCTGAAATTCTTAAGTATGTTACCGAATCCGAAGCAAGAAAGAAGCTTACAACCTTCTATTCATTGAAGGATCCGACCGCTCAGAAGAACGAGACTATGAAAAACGCTCTCTATGAGAGATGGCCCATCACAAAGGAGATGGCTGTTTACATTCTTCCTACAGACGGTAACGGTGCGGTAGGTATGCAGGACCAGAAGGAGATCGAGGCAATCATCAAGCAGTATTGCCCTCAGTATTCCTTTGAGGATCTTGACTATGATCACTCCCTTACAAGATTTGAAGGTGAGGACAGAGAGCCTGCGAACTTCAAGTTTGCTCTTGAATATACCATTGACGGCGGTGAGCTCGTTGTAACTCTTCCCGCAAACGGTATTACCTATAATGAGGAGGAATACACCCTCGATTATATTGAGCTTCTGCCTTATATGGGCGCAAGCAAGAACCCCAATGAGGGCTATACATTCCTTCCCGATGGATCCGGTGCTATCTTTGATTTCCGTGCTCTTGATACCGGCAGCGCAACAACAGTAACCGCTCCCGTTTACGGAATTGACTATGCTTTCCAGACCATCAAGGGCTCTTATGAGCAGACCATCGTTGCTCCTGTATTCGGTCTTGTTGAAAACGAACCTGTTTATAAGACTACCGAAAAGCAGGAAGAGGTTCAGGTGGAAAAAGAGGTTGAAACTACCGATGAAAACGGTGAAACCGTCGTGACCACCGAAACCGTAACCGAAATCAAAACAACTTACGAAAAAGAATTCGTAGGGAATCAGAACAGAGGCTACTTTGCAGTTATTGAAGAAGGCGATGCAATGACACAGCTTTCCACATACCACGGCGGTGCCTTCCATGAGTACAATACCGTAAAAATGACGGTAACTCCCCGTCCGAAGGACTCTTATAACCTGGCAACAGCTATCTCTGTCGGCTCTAACTCCACATGGACTGTTGTTTCCGAAAGACGTTATACAGGAAACTTCAAAATAAGATACTTTATGCTCACCGATGATGAGGTTGCGGATGCAAACGGCATTGAAGAATACTACCAGACCTCTTGGCTTGGTATGGGTGATGCTTATAAGGATTATCTTAAGGAGAACGGTGTTCTTACAAAGCTTACCGAAGAGGATCTTGGTGAGGGTATTCCGCTCTATGTTGAGACCTTCGGAGCCATCGAAAGCATTGAAAAGATACTTTCGATCCCCGTAACGGTAATGACTGCTATGACTTCCTTTGAGGATGTTCAGACAATGTACTCCGAGCTTTCTGCTGACGGCATCAAGAACATAAACTTCAAGCTTACAGGTTACGCAAACGGCGGTATGAAATCCACTATGCCCTATAAGCTGAAGTGGGAAAAGGCTGTTGGCGGCAAAGATGGCTTTAAGGAGCTTCTTGCAGATGCCAAGGAGAACAATTACGGTATCTATCCCGATTTTGACTTTGCTTATATTAACGAAACAGGCGCATTTGACGGCGTAAGCCTTAAAAAGCACGCAGTTAAGTCTATCGATAACCGTTATACGAGTATGCGTGTGTACAGTGCAGCAAGACAGAACTATGCATCCTTCTTCCAGCTTGCGATGTCTCCTGCTTACTACTATCGCTTTATTGATAAGCTTTCAGAAAAATATTCGGATTATGAGCCTATTGGAATTTCCGTATCAACACTTGGTTATACCCTTAATTCAGACTTTGATAAGAAGGAGCCTTACAACCGCGAGGACGGCAAGAACTTTACAGCAGATGCCTTCGAATCGCTTTCCGAAACATACGGAAATATTATGACAAGCGGCGGTAATGCTTACACATGGAAGCATGCCGATCATATCCTCGATATGCCCCTTGACTCCAGCCGTTATATCAAATCTACCTATACTGTTCCTTTCCTTGGATATGTTCTCCACGGATATAAGAACTTTACCGGTTCTGCGATAAATATGGCAGGTGATATCCGTTATGAGATGCTTAAATGTATCGAAAACGGTGCTTATATGTACTTTATCCTTTCTTATGATAACACAGAGCTTCTTAAAGAGGACGAACAGCTCAGTAAATACTATTCTATCAGATATGATATTTGGTATGAGGACGTTGTTGAACTCTATAATGAGCTTAATGCAATCCTTGAGCCGCTTCAGACCAAGGAAATCGTAGGTCATGAGTTCCTTATAGGCGAGCGTGTGCTTGAGGAGGGCGAGGTCTATGATAATGAGAATCCCGATAAGTACAAGACTATGGATGACGGCCGTATCGTAAGAGTTACTTACGAAGACGGAACGACCTTCATTCTTAACTACAATTATTTTGATGTAACCGTAGATGGCACAGTTGTTGAGGCTTACGGCTATGTCAAAGTAAACTAAAAGGAGAGGTGAAAAGCTATGACAAATGATGCAGCAGTAAAAGCGCCGAAGAAGAAAAAGCGTCGCGCCGCTTCTCTGGATAAAAAGAAGGCTCGTGGCGGTTGGTTGTTCGTTCTGCCATTCGCTATAGGATTCCTTGTTGTGTACCTTCCCATTCTTTGGGACTCGGTAAGATTCAGCTTTTATCATGTTAGTTCCCAGGCGGGAGGAGGTATGATCCTTGAATGGGTCGGCCTTAAGAACTATACAGATGCTCTGTTTGTAAATCCGAACTATATACAGAATCTTATTTCTGGTTTGGGACAGATGGCATTCGATATTCCCGCAATCGTAATCTTCTCACTCTTCATGGCGGTTCTTCTGAACACAAAAATGAAGGGAAGAGCAGTGTTCCGTGCAATATTCTTCATGCCCGTTGTCCTTTCAACCGGTTTTATGGCTTCTCTTGAGGCGAGCAACGTGCTTTCGTCATACATGGATAGCACCTCGGGAATGAACGATGGCTCGGGAAGAAGTGCATCCTCCGATATTATCTCGGTTCTTGACTTTGAAAAGCTCTTTGACCAGATGAAGGTTGGAACAGAGATCGTCGGATACGTTATCAGTGTTATTAATAATATCTACGATATCGTTAACCGAAGCGGTGTACAGATGCTTATCTTCCTTGCAGGCCTTCAGTCTATCTCCCCTGCGATCTATGAGTCCTGCCAGATCGACGGAGCTTCCGGATGGGAAACCTTCTGGAAGGTTACACTGCCTATGATAAGCCCCATGATCCTCGTTAATGCGGTTTATACCATAATCGACTCCTTCACAGCTCAGTCAAACAGCATTATGCGATTTATCGACAGTGTTTATAAGGGTGAGATCAACGGTAATACCATAAGCTCTGCGATGTCTTGGATGTACTTTATCATAGTAATTCTTATTGTTGCTGTGGTAGCAGGTATATTCTCGGCATTCGTATTCTATCAAAGACGTGATTAAGGAGGGATAAAATGGACGCACAAAATATTTCTAAAAAGCCAAAGGTAACAAAAGAAACCAAGAATAAGATCCGCGTTGATTTTGAAAGAACTCCTTTAAAGGAAAGACTTAAAGCAAAATTCGGCACAGCATTCATCTATCAGAAGGTGGGAATTGCAATATTCCGTTTTGTGCTTCTTGTAGGTCTTTCGTACATCGTTCTTTACCCCTTCATCTCAAAGATTGCATCCTCCTTTATGGGAATGAGCGACTTTGTTGATGCAACGGTACGCCTTATTCCAAAAGATTTCACACTCGATATCTATAAGGCAGTTTTCACAGAGCTTGATTATTGGAAAGCATTTGTAAATGTGTTTACACTTTCGTTTATTTCCGCAATTTTGCAGACATTCTCATGCTGCGTTATTGCTTATGGATTTGCGAAGTTCAAATTCAAGGGTAACGGAATACTGTTCCTCCTTGTTATGCTCACGATGATCATTCCTCATCCAACTCTTAAGCTTTCTATGTTCCAGAATTTCAAGGATTTTGATATTCTCGGTATTTTCGGACTGCTTACAAAGATCGGCATTCTTCCCGAGAAGTTTGCATACGGTCTCAGACTTACAAACTCATATTGGCCTCTGGTCATCCTCTCCGCTTGCGGACTTGCGTTTAAGAATGGTCTTTACATATTCATGCTCAGACAATTCTTCAAGGGTGTTCCGGATGAGCTTGAAGAGTCCGCTTATATCGACGGATCGGGTATCTTCCGTACATTCTTCACTATCATTATTCCCCTTTCCGTGCCGATGCTTATAACGGTATTCCTCTTCTCATTCTCCTGGCAGTGGACAGACAACTATTATTTGCCTCTGTTCTTCCCGACCGGCAGAATTTGGGACTGGAGCGATGTTATCACCGAGATCCCGCTGTCTCTCACAACAGATTATGCAGGTGCAAACCTCTTCTATCAGGCGATACACAACACGGCTGCCATGATGGCAATTGCGCCGCTGATAATTGTTTATCTCTTCTGTCAGAGATTCTTGGTTCAGGGTATCGAAAGATCAGGTATCGTTGGATAATTATAAATTTTAACTGCAAAATGGCAGACCGTTCGGTCTGCCATTTCTGCATCATTAAATAATAAGAAAAAGCTGCCTCATATTGAGACAGCCTTTGTTTTATTGATCATTATTAAGTTTAGCATATTGATTTTGCTCGTAATCATCATTCTGAGAATAATTGCCATATGGCTTGTCATAACCTTTGTAACCGAGCAGATAGGACTTATAACTGTAATTTGTAGATTCAGCCATATTGAGAACCGCACCTATAAGACGGCAGCCGCTTCTTGTCAACTGGGATTTTACTCTCTGAAGTGTACGATGGTTTGTATGATTAGCACCGACATTCAATATAACACCATCGCACTGCGAAGCTACAACAGCGGCGTCAATAACGAGACCGAGCGGGGGAGTATCGATGATTATATAGTCAAATATCGTGCGGTAATACTCAAGCATTTCCTCAAAACGCTTGCTGCCGAGAAGCTCAACGGGATTCGGAGGATAAGGTCCCGAAAATACAATGTAAAAATCAGAAAATTGAGTTTGATAAACTACCACATCACTTTCAGACTGTCCGGAAAGGTAATGGCTCAGTCCCACGATATCATTTTCCGAAACGAGTTTTTCAACGAGAACTGATTTTCTGAGGTCTGCGTCGATGAGAAGAACCTTTTTTCCCGATTCTGCCAAGCTTTTTGAAAGCTCTATCGAGACAAAGCTCTTTCCCTCGTTTTGTCCTGAACTTGTAATTGCAATGGTTTTAATATCCGAGCCGCTGAAAAGGAGATTTGTTCTAAGTGTTTTGAATGCTTCCTTGATCTCATAGCGGTCGGGGGTTTTTAGATTTAAATTTATGTTTTTCATATATCAAAACTGCGCTCTTGGGCGAGATCCTTTCATGAAAATGTAGGTATAAAATAAAGTTTTTTATTTTTTTGATTTTTTCTTTGAGGTCTTTTTCGAACGATTTTTTTGTCTGCGCAGAAGTGAAATGTCAGGTATTGATCCGAGTACACAAACTCCGAGAGCTTTTTCAACATCATCGGGGGTTCGTACAGTATCATTGAAAAGATGAGCAATAACTATTATGGCTACCGCAAGCAAAACTCCGACAAAAACTGCAAGGAGAATATTTTTGCTCATTTCGGGACTTGAAGGTGCTATCGGAATTTCACCGTATTCTTCAATAGTTATGTCTTCAACGCCCATAATTTCTATAGCTTTTTTTCTTGCTACCTTGGCAAAAGCATCTACCAGAAGCTTTGCACGTACAGGGTCTTTATCTGTAATGGTTATGTCAACAAATCTTGTTTCGTTGTTATCAAGCGAGAGCTGCCCTTTGATGGATTTATAATTCGCAGAATTCTCGCCGATGGAATCAAGAACTTGTCTGCAAACCTCGTTGCTTTTGATAAGGACTTTAAAGTCATCCTTCAGAGTAACGGCACTGTTAAGGTCGTTGATTGAGGTTGAGAGTGAGCTCTGGCGGTTCAAAATATAAACTCTCGCTGTTGAACTGTAAAGAGGCGTAGCAATTTCGGCTGTGTAGTAATAAGCAGCCATGGCTGCAATGAGTCCGGTCAATATTAAAATCCAAAACTTGCTGAAAACGATGGAAATAAGCTCTCCTATCGATATTTCAAATTTGCTTTTATCCTCGTTGATGATATTCGAGGAGATTATGTTGCTTTTGTTCTCAGTTTTCACTTTTTTTACCTCATGATTATAATTAGATACGATTACTTACCATTATATTATAACATAAACATTTCCGTATTGCAACAGTTTTTATGAAAAAAACAAAAAAAACGAAAAAAAGAAGTAAAAAAACATGAGAAAACTGATTTTTTTGTCAAAAAAAGATTAAAAATGCGTTAATCGCTTGACATTGGAAGAAAAATGTGTTATTATAAAGTATAAATTCCGTAATTGGGTCGATGTGTCATGAGGATGCATATCAGCTTTCCATGCAGAAAATTTTTTTGACGAATCTTGCCAAAAACGGAAACATTTTTTCGGATTTGTCCGTCTTTAAAGAAGGATGAGACCGAAAACAAAATTTACGGAGGTAAAATTTATGAGAAAAACACTCACAAGAGTATTTGCTTTGGTGCTTTGCATAGCAATGCTCGCAACCTGCGCCTTCATAGCATCGGCGGCTGATTCGTTTTCCGATGTGAAGAGCAGCAATTGGTTCTATGACTTTGTTACTTACATGGCCGGCAAGGGTATTATCAACGGATATCCCGACGGAACATTTGGTCCCAATAAGAACGTTAGCCGTTCGGAATTTGTAACAATGATGGTAAATACCTTTAGTCTCACAGCCACGGCTTCCATCAGCTACAATGATGTTCCTGAGGGAAAATGGTATTATGAATATTACAGCAAGGCGGCGGCTCAGGGCTTTATTGACGAAGTCTTTGATAGCAAAACAATGCGTCCCACCGATGAGCTGAAGCGCGAAGAAGCGGCAGCTCTTCTTATGGCTTATATGGATTATCCGGAGGATGAAAAGGCTTCAACATCAAAATTTGCGGATTATTCCGAGATAAGCTCTGACTATAAGACATATGTACTTCAGGCTGCAAAGGTTGGAATTATAGACGGTATTGAGGAGGATGGAGTGCTTTATTTCCGTCCCGATCAGACACTCACCCGTGCGCAGGCAGCAAAGATACTTTCTGTTGCGGCAGGTACCATCGCATCTGATGACGTAAAGGACGAGCTTGAAACCGAGCTGAGCGAGAATCTCATCGTTACTAAGGCTTGTACTATAAGAAATGTTGAGATACCCGGAAATGTTATCATTACCGAGGGTGCTACCGGCGATATAATTTTTAACAACTGCGAGATCGGCGGAACTGTATCTGTACGTTCAAAGGCTAATGTTGCTTTTGCTAACGGTTCTGTTGAAAAGATTAATATCGACGCTCTCAATGCAAATATTGAGTTGAAGCAGTCTGTTGAGGTTGAGGAGATCAATGCTTACAATGCTAATGCTACCATCAACTGTATAACAAATGCTTCTGTTGGAACAATTAATGTTCCCAGCGGCTCCAATAGTGTTAAGATTACGGGCAGCAGCAGTGAAATTGAAGTTCTCAATGTAAATGCAAACTCACTCAACTCTGCCATTGTTCCCGAGGAGTGCAATATTGACAGTAGCGTTTCCGCAACCATCGGTGATGTTGCATATAAGAACGGTCTTAAGGGCAGCATCAGCTCATATTGGGATAACGGTAAGGAATACCTCAGCTTTGAGACATATAAGGACGGATTTATTCAGTATTATTATCTGACATCCTCGTCCGTATCAAAGGCGAACTTTGCAACCGGTTATACCAATGCGACAAAGAAGGGTGCTATCACTGCAAACAGCGGTGAGGCAATTGTGAAAGAAATTTCCGGCGATGCTGTGAGCACAAGCGACTTTAAGTATGTGGCTGCGGCATTTGTCAGTGATACAACTGTTTTGAGCGATCCTGTCGTTTTCAACCGCTCAAATTCTCAAAGCGGTTTCAGCACAGCACCGACCCTCACAGAGAGCAGCGGCAAGGACAAGCTTAACGGTACGGTTGTTGCCGGCGGTACACTTTACTATTATTATACCAATAATAGCACTGTTCCTGCGACCTATTCGGATGCTGAAAGTGCGTATAGTGTTGCCGACAGCTCTTATAGAGGCAGCTATAGTGTTACCTCTTCGGCTGCCAAGGTTCTTTCGGTTGAAGCTACCGACGCAAGCTATGAGTATATTGTTGTGTTCCTTTACGGCACTGATAAGCTGAAGTATCAGCCTGTTATTATTAAGAAGACAATAAAGGTTGAAGCTCCCAAGCTTGCTCCTTATATTCTTACAACAAGTGACGACGGTTATGATTATCTTGTTATCACGCATACATCAAAGGTTCTTGTTAAGGTATTATATAACAACAGTGCGATAAACTATACCTCGTCAGCCTTCACTACCGAATTTAATGCGAATAACAAGGATACCACCGACGGTTCTCTCAGACTTGGCTATTCCGGATATACGGAAGCAAATACAGAAGCAAGGATCAAGCTCGGCAAGAGCTCTGATGTCACGAGTGCCGGATATACCAAGGCTCTTATCGTGATTGGAAGTGCTGCCCCCGAAAAGATCGACAGAATAGATGACGCCGATGGCTTCAGTGACAAGGCTGCTCCGTCTGTTCTTAAAACTTCCGACGGCAAGGATATTATCGCATTTACTCCTTATTCGGGCGCAAATTACGGTGATAAGGTTATGTATATGTATGTAAGCTCGAGCAAGAGCTATACAAGCGCAACATTCCTCGAAGCATATGATGATATTGCGGATGAGCTTAAGGGAGAGGAAAGTGTTTCGGATTCCTCATATTATCAGGTTGACCGTAACAAGCTTGAAAAGAAAAGCTCTGAAATCAGCGAAGGCTATGTAGTATTTATGTTTATCGGTTCCGGAAGAAATTACCAGCCCGTTACTGTTGCGCGCAAAAGCATCGGAACTTGCATAAACGGAACACCTACGGTTACCTATGATGTTGATAATGCTTCGGCATACATCTCTCTCTATGCAGAGATTCCGTTTACACTTGAGTATTTTGTTCTTGAAGAAAACATCTATAACAAGGATATTCTTTCGGTTATGTTCAACACAGGAAGAATGCCCGATGGAAACAGTGTTATTGATATCGGAGTGCTTTCATCAGCTGCAAGTACAACCAATAAGGTTTCTGCAGGCTTGAACGAGAAGCTGAATCTCAACGAGAAAAAGGTTGTTGTTAGTGAGAACAGCAAATATCTCGCAATAAGAGCTGTAGACGGTGCTACAAAGTACGATCCTGCTGTTCTTCCCGTTGTCATCAACGATGACGGTATTGCCGGCGGTGAAGATCCGGTAATTAACTTCTCTTCGGACAATGGAAAGATAATGATAGGAATCAGAGCTAATTCCAATGCTGTCGGTAAGACATTTAATTTCTGGTATACAAATACAGAACCCGAGACCGAAGCACAGTATAACGCAATCTTTAAGGAAACAACAAACTGCGGTTCTTGGTCTATAACTTCAACCGGACTTTCTACGTTTGAAGCAGGTAAATGGATCGATTTGGCTGATTATAAGTATCTTGTTTATAAGGTGGTTGACAGTACCGGGAAGAGCATGACGCCGGGGTACAAGGAGATTCCGCTTAAGTACAGAGCGAATGCTGATATTAATGCTGACCAAAACACATTGTCGGTGATTAATATTAAGCCTTGCGATACCGGAACATATACGGTTTATTGGTTCTACAGCACGACTCAGATAGATGTTACCCGTTCTACGTTCATAACGAAATATAACAATGCTACAAGTGGTTATAAGGGAACAAAGACAGATGTTAATGTTAGTGCTCCATATAGTAATTATCAACTCATAACCAACTTTGCACAGCCTTCTGATGGAAAAACGGTTTATAAGTATATTTACATTTGTATTAAGGATTCAAACAATAAATACTACTATCCTGTTGAGCTTAATGTCCCCGGAACTTA
>CAYPKQ010000017.1:0-20078 GCA_964411355.1 uncultured Lachnospiraceae bacterium | reverse complement strand
GTGACTGCCCCGCCGGCATTAGGCGCTAAACAGTAAGTAACTTCTTCTAAAATAAACACCTAATGTGCATAACCCGTGGTGAGATCATCTTAAACCGCTCATAGATCCTTCGCTCCGCTCAGTATGACGGATGGAGATTGCGGCGGTATCACACCGTGATAAACTAAAGACTTAAAACATCTTTTCTCTTATCTCTTCAAAAAATCATGCACGAATGGCCAAGAATCATCTGCATAGAAGCGGTGTCCGCCATTGCCTTTTACAAGCACACAGCGATCTGCCATTCCCTTCTCTTCATATGCTTTTTTACCGTCAAGGAAAACCTTTTCCGCTCCGCTTATCGGAAAAATCGGATCCTCCATGCCCGACACTTGAACAAAATACTTTGGATATGCAAGTGCCATAAGATCGCCCATATCAAAATATTCTGCAATATGCGGAACATAATTGCAGGCACAATGAGACATAGCTCCAATAGAATCCTTATATGTACACATAGCGCAGGATGGCATTGCAAGCTTTATTCTCTCTTCAAGAGCCGCAATATAAGCAGTTGCAGTACCGCCGCCGCTGTTTCCCATGCAGCTTATGCAGCTCACATCTACCTTATCGGAAAAGCTCTCACAAAGAACGTCGATCAAGCGCATAGCATCCCAAACACGCTCTCCAACGGTGGTCCTGCCCATAAGAAGCGCAGTAAGTGCCGACTCCGTACATTGTGGACCTTTTTCGTTTCCACCGCATTCGCCGAAGTTTCTCTGCTCGAGAGCTACCGCGGCAAAGCCTTCCTTTACAGCTCTTATGCAAAAATCACGGTCGCCACCCTTTATACTGTTCTCATCACCGGGGTATTTAACTCTGCCAAGAGATATATGCATACCCCTTGAATGTCCCTGAAGCGCTATCATAAGCGGCGGATTTTTTACTCCCTTTGGCAAAAGAAGATGGCAGGGGACTCTATACCCTTCCTCGCTCTGAAAGCTGAATCTTATCTCGGTAAAATTTTCTTCTTCCTTTTCAAATTCGATCTGAATACCAGGAGATACCTTCTTGAATTTATCCATTCCGATAAGCTCCGAGAGCTTATTTTTGGCATTTTTACGCCAAGCATCAAAATCTCCATTGTACGACATCGATGCTTTTACATCCTGCATTAGAGCAATATTTTTCTCATAAGCCGTTACCATACGTTAGCTCCTCCGTCATTATTTTATATATTCCATGCAAAGAGCTTCCATTCTCCGTTTACACATGAGAGAACCGACACGCCGCAATTTGCACTTACCAGCTTGCGCTGTGAGATCCATGTACCGAGCACTACTGAAAGCATTGCCTTGCCAAATCCGGAATGAGTAAAAACAGCAACAGTTTCATCGCCCTTCGCCTCAAGCATAGAAAGAAATTTTCTTGCTCTTTCCATTATCATTTCGGAGTTTTCACCGCCGTAAGGGCGGTAATCAAAGTTTCTCTTATTATTTATCAGTGCTTCGCCAAGCTCATTTTCCATGGCCTTAATACTTTTGCCTGTGAGACTTCCAACACCCACCTCACGAATGAGAGCAAGCTGCTCGATCTCATATCCGGGAAGAGCGATTTTTCCCGTCATATTAGCTCTGATAAGATCGCTTGAATAAACCTTATCAAATTTAATTTTCCGAAGAAGCTCCCCGACCTTTTCAGCCTCTTTTTCGCCTTTTTCGGTGAGAGCAAACTGACCTTGACCGCTGTGATTTCCTTTGGCATTGGCTTCGCTCTCGCCATGACGAACGATATAAACCTTCATTTTCCTACCTCCCCAAATTTGTCAATCAAAGAAATTTTCTATAGTATTATCGGTATCAAAGGAATGATTATACTGAAGCTGCTTATAAAGGAGCAGATCCGGGTCATCATCCATATCGATCTCATCCCATGAAAGAAGCTCGCCCCTGTCATTTACGCAGAAATTCGCCGTTATAACAGGATATTTTTTCTGAAGTTCCTTGCGGAATGTCTGATATCCCGAAAGCTCAAAGCCCGCATTTTCGGAAAGCAGGATATTGAGATAATTAAGGCTTGTAACTATTTCCTCCTGCTCCTCGATATCGTAATTTGCCCAAAGCACGAAGGGCACAAGGAACTGATTTGAACGCACAGTCCAGTCCTCACATTCCTCCTCAATATCCATAAGGTCGAGAATGGGTCTTGTAATGGTGCTGTTTGGCTGATGATCTCCGAACATAAGGATTATTGTCGGTTCATCTTCCTTTTCGAAGAAATTAACAAGCTCTCCAAATGCCGCATCGGATATCTGAATCAGCGACATATAGCCCAAAATTGCAGTTTTGTTTGCAAGCATCGGAGGCATATTTTCTATCTCCTCCTCAAGGAAATTGAACCTTTCATATTCTCTGAAATTCATATATCCGCCGTGATTCTGCATCGTTACGCAGAAAAACGCAAGAGGATTTTCATTATTCAGATTATCGTGATAAAGCCTTATTACCTTATCGTAAACCGCCTCATCCGAAACATAAGTCCTTATCTTATCTACGCTGCTGAATTCCGAGCGAAACAGCATATTATCCATTCCCAGAAGCGGATAGACAGTATTTCTCTTCCAGCCCCCCGCATTATAAGGATGGATTCCGTAGGTGGTATATCCTTCATCCTCAAATGTGGTCATAAGATTTTCGGTTTCGGTACGCAGATACTGCTGATACGGAATACTGCCCGAAGGCAAAAACGCCATGGTATCGCCCGTTAAAAATTCCCATTCGGAATTGGGAGTATTGCCACCCTTGACCGAAACATATGCCTGTCCCTTGACGGTGTTTTCGGTAAGCGAATCTATAAAGGGAGTACATTCCTTTTCATAACCGTAGTCACCAAGCACCGAAAGATCGGAAAATGACTCGTTCATTATGACTATAACATTGGGATTTTCCACCGAAACAATATTTTCATTCTTTTGCGGCTCTATTTCTTCGGTGATTTTTTCGAGCTTTTCGGCATCGTACCCCTGCGGCTCATCAACATTCATATATTTGAGCAGCGAAATGAAGCTGAAATAAAATCCGTTATATTTATAAACCGCAGTTGGAGTGAAAAGATAAGGATAATATCTTGCCTCTTCCTGAAAATCCTCATCCTGCGCTTTTGAGGCATATCCCATGAGCATCGGAACGCAAAGAAGGATGCAAAGCACTCTGACGCCGATTTTAGCCCATATATTACCGCTCATTTTTATCTTGGCACGGCAAAGGAAAAATGCCGCCACCATAAGAAGAACAAAGCCGACTATAAGCCAGATTATCTTCTTTGTAAATTCAAATTTGTAGTCTCCAACAACCGAAAGACCTGTTTCGATGGAAAGCAGATCCCAAGGCATAATGGGTTGGGAACGAAAGCTCATAACTACACATTCCGCCATTCCCACAAGTCCGCAGAAAAGCACAGTAAGTGCTGCCGAAAAGCGGGGCGACCATGTTACAAGCAGAAATACAGCTTCGATTATATAAACGAAAAGAAGATTGAAATAGAAGATGGTTTCGCTATTCTGCCCATCTACGGGATAAACGAATTCCTCCATCATTATGTAAGTCGGGATCGGAATGACAAGCAAAAGAATGACGGAAATTATATACCATTTTGTTTTCCACAGAACCTTGCCTACATCTACGGCAAGCTCCTTGAAACTACTGAAACTAACTTTGCTTTTTTCCATAATTCACCTTTTTAAAGAGTGGAAATAATAACCTCAATGCTTCCGCCAATCACATATTCCTTCATGGAAGCGGGAATAAAATAGCTGTCACCCGCCTTTATCTGATATTTTTTGCCCTCATAGCTTATCTCACCCTCGCCCGAAAGGCAAAGAAGAGATGCAAAGCTATCATCGGATGCGAAAAGGCTTCTTTTGCCCTCAATTTTGAGCTTTTTAACTCTGAAATAGCGGCAATGAGCAAGAGTTTCTTCATTATCCTCACTGTCCTTTGCCTCAAAACGGATGGCATTCACCTCATCCTCGCTAAACGGTCTAACAACCGCTAAGGATTTTTCAACATGAAGCTCTCTTGTTTTTCCCTCACTGTCTCTTCTGTCATAGTCATAAACGCGGTATGTAAGATCGGAATTCTGCTGTATCTCCGCAATAATTATTCCTTCG
Source organism: uncultured Lachnospiraceae bacterium (assembly GCA_964411355.1). Taxonomy (GTDB): domain Bacteria; phylum Bacillota; class Clostridia; order Oscillospirales; family CAG-272; genus SIG710. Next base: position 15,931 of record CAYPKQ010000017.1, on the reverse strand, counting down.
CCTATGGCATGGAGCATTCCCGAGGGGATAAAATATGTCTCACCCTTCTTTACGGGAGTATATCCCATGGCAGAATCAATATTTCCCTCTGCAACAGCTTTTGCAAAATCATTGCGGCTAATGCCTTCTGCCAGACCGTAAACGATCTTTGCGTCCTCTGCCGCATCGATAATATACCACATTTCGGTTTTTCCGGGGTCATTTTCGTTTGCTGCGGCATAATCATCATCGGGATGCACCTGAACCGAAAGCTTATCCTGTGCGTCGATGAATTTTATGAGCAGAGGAAATCTTCCGCCGTCATATTTTATGCCAAGAACGCTCTTATCACTCTCGATATATTCGCCAAGAGTCATTCCCGCATGAGCACCGTTCATAATACTGCTCATCTCGTCAGCTCTGACTGTAAGCTCCCATGTTTCCCCTATATTTTCTCCGCCGTTTTCCTTTCCGAAAATTCGGCAAAGATTTTCACCGCCCCAAATGCGGCTTTTTGCTACATATGAAACCTTGATAGGATATTTTTTCATCATTGTACACCTCAAATCAGCCAAGAGCGGCTATAATGATATCATAAAGCCTGCTGAAAAGAACACATAAAAAGACCGCAGGCAGATAGTTCATAATTTTAAGCTTGGTAAGTCCAAGCATATTAAGCGAAAGACCAATGATAAGCAGTGATCCAACCGCTGTCATCTCGGTTACGGTTGCTTCGTTCAGAAGCGGTGCCAGCCATGTGGCGCAAAGTGTTATTCCGCCCTGCAAAACCAAAACCGAAAAAGCGGAGAAAATTACTCCGATTCCGAGAGAGGAGGTATATATCGCCGCACAAACGCAGTCGATAACTCCTTTTGTAAGCTGTGTTGTGTGATCCAGCTTAAGACCGCTTTCAAGCGGTCCGAGAACGCTCATTGCGCCAACGCAGAAAAGCAATGTGGTCGTGACAAATCCCTCGGTTATATTTCCGTGACCGTCACCGACCTTTCTCTGTATCCATTCTCCAAGCTTATTCATCCATTTGTCAAGGTCGATAAGCTCACCGATGATGGTTCCGAAAAGAACGGAAAAGATCATCACAAGGGCATTTTGTCCCTTTATTGCTCCCGTAACTCCTATCCAAAGCACGCAAAGAGCCATTCCTTTTAATATCGCACCCGATATTCTTTCGGGGATTCCTTTTTTAAAAAGCAAGCCAACAAGGCTTCCGACTATTACCAATGCAAAATTTGCAAGAGCACCAAGCAAAGAAAAGTTCATTTTATCTCCAAACAAAAAATCCAATCGGGATGCTGCCAAAAGCAGCATCCCGTCAATATATACCTAAAATTATCTTCTGCCCCTGTAATCATCACGGCGGCGACCGCGGCGGAGCATGCTCATAATCTCATCGAAATCATCCTCAGAAACGGGTGTTTCGCTATTCATACCCTCTGCATATTCATTAACATCGCCCATGGAAGGCTGGGCGGGAGCTGCAGGAGCTGCAGCAGGAGCTGCCTCTTCTACCACATCCTCCGCCTTTTCTTCTTTTACGTGCTCTGCCGCCTTTTCAGGTGCGGGACGCTTAACATCATCGGGCTTTACGAAGGGCTTAACAGTTCTTTTTTCCTCGTCGCCCTCCTTCTTCTCAAAGCCTGTTGCAATGATGGTTATTCTCATCTCGTCCTCAAGCTCCTCGTCGAATGCAACACCCCAGATAACGGTTGCGTCTGCATTTGCCTCGCTTGAGATCATAGAGGATGCAAGGTCGATATCCTCGAGAGCAACATCGGGAGATGTTGTTATGCTGATAAGTATTCCCTTTGCACCCTTGATGGATGTTTCGAGAAGAGGGCTGGAGATAGCAGCCTTTGCCGCAAGCTCTGCCTTATCCTTGCCGCTTGCCGCACCAACACCCATATGAGCATAGCCGGCATTTGACATGATAGATGTAACGTCTGCAAAGTCAAGGTTGATAAATCCGGGAACATTGATAAGCTCGGAAATGCTCTGAACACCGCGGCGAAGAACATCGTCTGCAATTTCAAATGCATTGAAGAGAGTAATTCTTGTTTCGGAAACCTGCTTCAGTCTTTCATTGGGGATAACTACAAGAGCATCAACAAACTCACTAAGGTTGGCAATACCCATCTCAGCGGCTTCCATTCTCTTCTTACCCTCAAAAGCAAAAGGCTTTGTTACGATACCGACTGTGAGAATATCCATCTCTCTTGCGGCTCTCGCAACGATAGGTGCGGCACCTGTTCCTGTTCCGCCGCCCATACCTGTGGTGATAAACACCATATCTGCACCCTCAAGTGCCTTCTTGATATCGTCAAGGTTCTCCTCTGCGGCTCTTGCGCCGATCTCGGGATTTGCACCTGCGCCATGACCCTTTGTTACCTTTTCACCGATAACGATCTGGTTTGATGCGCCGGAATTTTTGAGCACCTGACGGTCGGTGTTGATTGCGATAAATTCAACACCGCGGATATTTGCGGATATCATTCTGTTGACGGCATTGTTTCCGCCTCCACCGACACCGATGACCTTTATACACACACCGCTGTCGTATGATTCATCACGTTCAAAACTCATTTTTTTGTCCTCCACGTTTTTATATTACGAATTTTTATTTCACTTTTGGTCTTGGGAATTTTTTCAACATCATTATTCTTATAATTACCCTACATTATATAATAATATATTTCCCTCGATTTTGCAATAGTTTTTTCGAAATTTTATCAGATTTTTTCGATTTTTTTATGGAAAAACTTGAATTTTATTCAATTTTCACCGTTTTACTGATCATCGCGCTGCTTTCGCCGGCATCCGAAACATCGATAATGACTCCGCTTTGCCCCCTGTATGAGCCGGTTTCCATAATTTTTTCTGCCATCAGAAGCTTAAGACTTTGATCCTTGAAATCTCCGAGTTCAATTTTAAATTCACCGGATTTTGCAAGTGTTATGTCAAATTTCCCCTTGATATAGACCCTATCTATCTCTCCGGAAAATCCCGATTCGGCAAGATTTTCGAGAACACCGACAATATAATCCTCATCATCCTCGAAAAATTGCAGTTTTTCTCCTGTCACCGCACGCTTTATATTCGGGAGCTCAAGATATATGAGCCCCATAGCTTCAAGATTTCTCTTTTCCGAGAATCTTTCGATAACACGCAGGCTTTCTGAAAGGGTATAATATTCGCCCGTCACGCAGATATAATATTCGGGAGCTTCATATGTAAGCTCGATGACGATCTCCGCCGGAAGAACCTTTTTTATATTCACCTCGGATATTTCGGGATAGGCTTCAAGGATCAATTTCTCGGCTTTTCCGCTTTTAATTCCGTATAGCTTTTTGCCATACTCTATTCCCGAGGCAAGTATAATTTCCTCCTCCGAATGATTCATAATGCCGCTTACCCTAATATTTTTTAGATCAAAATACGAGGTGAAAAAGCTGACAAAGACAGCCGCAATGACAAACGCAAGCGAAATCAGAAGCAAAGCGGAAAAAACAACTCTTTTTTTACCGTCGTTTCTTGACATCTCCGCAGAGTCGAAATCAGGCTTATAATAACAGTGCCTGTCCCTGACACCAAGAGAGCTGTTTCTTCTCCTGCCGCCATTTTTTTCATATGTCATTTCTTATCGCGCTCCCCCTTTCCCGTAAGCGAGAGTATTTCATCATAGATTATCTTATTTGCATCATGTGAGGCAAAGCCGGAAATGGCGCATCCCATCTCTTTTCTCTTTTCCTCACTCAAAATAAGCTCCTCGATCTCCTTTTTAAGTCTGCCGTCCGCAAGCTCCTTTTCCTCGATCAGAATAGTTCCGCCCATATCGGCAATGACCTTGGCGTTTTTATACTGATGGTTGCCCGTAACATTTGGGGAAGGTATCATTATGCTTGTCTTTTTCATCATTGCAAGCTCTGAGACCGTCATAGCCCCCGCTCTTGAAATGACGATATCTGCCGCCGCCATGCGGAGAGGCATATCGTAGATATATTCCGAGAGAATGAGGTTTTCCCTTCCCTCAAGACCGTATTCTCTAAACATTGCCTTTGAAGCCTCAGCTTCAATAGCACCGCAGGCATGCTGATGAAGAATATTCTCCTTATCCTTCGCAAAATCACGCATAAGAGCGAGACAAGCCTCATTGACCTTTTCCGCCCCCATGCTTCCGCCGTAAGAAAGAATATAATAATCGTATTTTCCGTCAATTCCCAGCTTTTTTCGCGCTTCCTCATAGCTGATGACGCCAAAAGAGGTTCGCAGAGGATTTCCAACATGCTTTATCTTTTCCTTTGCGGTAAGATATTTTGCGCTCTCCTCAAAATTGAGCCAGATCTTATCCACATATTTCTGCAGCTTGCGAACCGCAACGCCGGGATATGCATTTGATTCATGAACCGCTGTGGGAATACCCATTTCCGATGCGGCAACAAGAACCGGCCAGCATACATATCCACCTGTTCCGATAACGATATCGGGCTTAAATTCTTTTACTATCTTTTTTGCCTTCATGGGGGAGACAAATGCAAGATATGCAGCCTTAATATTTGAAGGAGAAAGAGAACGCTTAAAGCCCTTTATCTCCACATGCTTCATGGGGTATCCCTCGGCTGCCGTAAGCTTATTTTCAATGCCCCTTGCAGTACCCACAAAAAGGATCTCGGCATCGGGGATATTTCTCTTTATTGTGTTGGCAATGGCAATGGCGGGATTTACGTGTCCTCCCGTGCCGCCGCCCGTCATTATAACTCTCATTTGTCCTCCAAGGTAGCGATTATTTTTTTAGATGACTGTATCTCGAAATTCCGAGAACTATGCCCATTTCTATCATCTGGAGCATAAGCTGTGTTCCTCCCGACGAGAAAAACGGAAGTGAAATTCCGGTATTGGGCAATGTGTTGGTCACGACAGCAATATTGAGCACGACCTGAAGTGCTAACTTTATCATTATTCCCATGACCAAGTAATATGAATATTTATTTGGCGCTTTTTTTGCTATATAGATTCCTCTCATAATAAGCGCAAGGAAAAGCATCATAACAGCAAATGCACCTACAAATCCAAGCTCCTCGCAAACAATCGTAAAAATAAAATCGTTCTGGGGCTCGGAAACATAACCGTACTTCTGAATACTGTTTCCAAGACCGACTCCGAAAAATCCGCCTGAAGCAATGGCATAAAGACCTTGGATCGTCTGCCATCCCTTACCCGAGGGATCGGACCATGGGTCAAGAAACACACGCACTCGCCCCGATGCATATCCGCTGAAGAATATCAGCACTGCGATGGTCGCAACTCCTATGATGACTATCGAAGCAAGCCATTTTATTTTTGTTCCGCCTATAAGCATCATGGCAAAGGCAATGCCTGCAAAGATGATGATTGCGGAAAAATGGTGTTCAAAATAGATAAGCCCAACAAAAACAAGAAGTATAAGACCGGGATATATCATTCCGTAAACAAAGGATGTCATGTTTTTGTCGCTTGTGACCTTTTCCCTTTTCCCTGCAAAAAACATGGCATAGATCATTATTATTGCCAGCTTTGCAAGCTCCGAGGGCTGGAAAAGAGGTAAAAGAGGAAGATCGAGCCAACGCTTTGCACCGTTTCTGACCTCTCCGAAGATAAGCACGCATATAAGCAAGATAATTGAAACAACGCTCACCACATATGTAAACGCCTTGAACACCTCGGGAGGTGCAAAAGCCATTGCAACAAAAACAATAATTGCGAAAAGAAGATTTTTTATATGCTCAAAGAGAAAATGATAGCTATCGTCATATTTTTTCTCCGCATATGCATAGCTTGCGCTGAAGCTCATAACAGTTCCGACGGCTATGACCATTAAAAGCAGAATGAGAAATACAGAATCTATGCCGGAAGGCTTTCCGAAATACTCGAAGGTAAGTGCCTTGACGACCTTTCCCGATGTGGTCAGCTCTTCTTTTTTCTCACTTCTTTGCGCAGGCGCAGAGCTTTTCGGAGTATTCTGAACCCCTCCGCTTCGGGCTGCAGGAGCAATCGCACTGCGTTTTATCTCCTCATTTTTTGTCGGTGCTGCGCGCTTAACAAAATAATCATCATCTCTGTTATTCACTTTTCGCACCTCCAAAAATTATTTTAATTAAATTCGTATTCCAAGCCAAGCAGCGGCGCAGAAAAGAGCAGTGAGTACCGAGAAAACACAAACGATCTTTATCTCGCTCCAGCCGCATTTTTCAAAATGGTGATGAATGGGTGCCATCTTGAAAACACGCTTTTTCGTAAGCTTATAGACCGAAACCTGAAGCATAACCGAAAAGGTCTCGATAACGAAAACAAGTCCGAAAATAAGTACGAGCAAAGGGTTATCCATGAGAAATGCGGCACCGACCACCATTCCGCCAAGGAAAAGTGAGCCCGTATCTCCCATAAAGACCCTTGCAGGGTAGAAATTGAATACCAAAAAACCGAGAGTTCCGCCGATAAGACAGCTTGAGGTAAGACCGAGTGAAAGATTTTCCGCCGCAAGCGAAAGAATGCAGAGGAAAATTCCAACCACAAGGCTCACAGAGCTTGCAAGTCCATCGATTCCGTCGGTGAGATTTACGCTGTTTACGATTCCCGTTATGAGAATGATCGCAAAGACATAATAGAGGAGTCCCATATCCCATTCCAAACCGAAATAAGGAATATAAAGCACCGTGGTGAGATACCCCGTGCGGTGAAGCACGAAAATATAGATAACGGCAACTATGACCTGAAGGAGAAATTTCTGATATGCAAGAAGTCCCTCATTCTGCTTTTTCACAAGCTTAGTATAGTCATCAACAAAGCCTACCATACCGTTGACGGTTGCAAGTCCGAGAGTCAGTGCCAAGGGGATGAGCACCGAGGCACTTCCCTTTATGCCGAAATATACGAAGATACCCGCCATGACGATAAGAATAGCCAAAATGAAGCATATTCCGCCCATGGTTGGAGTGCCCTCTTTGGATTTATGCCATCTGGGACCGATATCAAGTATCTTTTGACCTACCTTATGGCTTTTCAAAATCGGGATTATTTTTTTTGAGAGCAGAACTGTCAGAAGAAATATCAGAACTGCAGATATGAACATCACGGTGATTTGAGCCTTCATAATGTCACCTTTCACATTGGTAATTTGTCTTTATTATTTTTGAGATATTCGATTATCTCCTCTGCCGCAATGGAGCGGCTCGCCTTAACAAGAAGAATATCTCCTTTTTTAAGAACATGGAGCAGCATTTCTCCGCTTACGGAGGGAGTCTTTGCCTTGGGATTAACGAAAATATTTTCTGCCTTCATACCCATTTTCTCTGCGGCAAGTGCGATTTCCTTCGCTCTCTCTCCGTATGTGAGAAGAACCTGCGCACCGCTTTTTGCAAGATATTCTCCAACCTCACGATGAAGCTGCGGCGAATTTTCGCCAAGCTCAAGCATATCTCCAAGCAGAGCAACCGTTCTTGCCCCACTCTTCTGCTTTGAAAGCTCGTGCATAACGTCAATGGCGCTGCGCATCGATTCGGGACTTGCATTATAGCAATCCTCAATAACGGTTATGCCGCAAAGCTCATATATATTCTGCCTCATTTTTGCACTTTTATAGCCGAGAAGTCCGCGTCTTATGGACTCGATATCCATTCCGAATATCCTGCCCACAGAAAATGCAAAAAGTGCCGCATAAATATTGTGCTGCCCCATAACGGGCAATTCTATATCGCTATATATCCTGCCGCCAGAGAGCAGATCAAAGGTGGTCTTTCCTATGCTCATTCTGATATTGAGGGCGCGCATATCCGCATCCCTATTTTCAATGCCAACGTAAAAGACTTTTTTTCCGCCCTTATCAGCTTTGAGAAGCAAAGGCTCGTCGCCATTCAAGATCAGTATTCCGTCCTCGTCAAGACCCTCTGCGATCTCCATTTTTGCACGGCAGATATTCTCACGGGAGCCGAGAAGCTCCATATGTGAAGTTCCGACAGTGGTGATTATCGCAACATTCGGCTTTGCGATGTTCGTCAGAGCATATATTTCTCCAAATCCGCTCATTCCCATCTCGAAAACAGCCGCACCCATGTCTTTCGGGATCTCCACCATAGACATGGGCATTCCGATGACGCTGTTGAAATTCCCCTCTGTCTTAAAGGTCTTTGTTCTCTCCGAAAGTACCGAATAAACGAATTCCTTTGTGGTGGTTTTTCCGACGCTTCCCGTAATTCCAACCGTGAAGCATCCGCATTTGCTCTTAAAATAGCTTGCGAGGCTCGCAAGTGCAGTCTCGATGCTGTCAACGAGAATTATGCCGTATGGCTTTTCGGTTTCCATTTTCGGCTGCTTCGTTGCAATGAAGAAGGGGCAACCTTTCTCTGCCGCAGAGGAGATATAGCTGTGTCCATCGACCTTTTCTCCCACTATTGCAACAAAAATCGTATCTTTATCTGCCTCTCTCGAATCGGTACATATCGCCTTGGGCATCTCCTCACCGCTCATTCCCGAAAGAACAAGCCTTCCTCCGAGAAGCTCCGATATCTGCAAAAAGGTCAGATCTATATGTGAAAATTCCGATCTCATTTCTGTTCCTTTCGTTTCATCCGTGGTATTCTTCTGTCGATCTCAAATCAAAGTTTCCCATGTCCGTAAAAAATCTCAGCAGCTTCCCTTGCAATATCCTTTTCGCTGAAGGGATGCTTTCCGTCTTTGTCTATCTCATATTCTTCATGTCCCTTGCCCACAAGAAGTATGATGTCACCTTTAAGGGCGTTTTCTATGGCATAATATATAGCTTCTCTTCTGTCCACAATGATCTGCGCCTGCGCGTGCGCAAAAGAAAAATCAAAACCGACCGTTATATCGGAAATGATGTCTCTCGGGTCTTCGCTTCGGCTGTTGTCCGAGGTTATAACCGTAAAATCCGCCAAGTGCGAGGCTATTCTTCCCATTTCGCACCGCTTACTCCTGTCTCTGTCTCCGCCGCATCCGAAAAGCAGGACTATTCTCTGCTCTTTTTTTCTAAAATCCCTTGCAGTCAGCAGAAGGTTTTCCAGCGCATCGGGAGTATGAGCATAGTCAATAAATACCGAAAAATCCGCTCCCGAACAAAGCTTGATGCGCTCAAATCTGCCGTCAATCCCCCTCATATGCCGCAGCGCATCCTGAATGCTTCTGCAATCTATCCCGAGAGCAAGAGCGCAAGATGCCGCCTGGAGCGTGTTCATAACGGTGAAGCGCCCCGGGATCGGGCTTTTGATCTTGAAAACCGAGCACACGGAGCTTAAAATATATTCCACTCCGTCACAGCCAAGACCTTTTATATTCATAGCAGTATAATCGAGCCTTCGATGCTCATCTAAAGTGCAAAGCCTGATATTTTTGCAGCCGCCCTTTTCCGCCTCGTCATAAATCGCCATTCCATAAGCATCATCACCGTTTATAATGGCTGTATCAGCCATGTGAAACAGCTTTTTCTTTGCTTCAAGATAATTCTCCATGCTTTTATGAAAATCAAGATGATCGGGCGTAAGATTAGTAAATACAGCCGCCTCAAAGCGGAGCGGTGCAAGCTTATCGAGGGCTAAAGCATGAGAGGTTGCCTCGATAAAGACATATTTTACCCCATCATCCCGCATCACGGAAAGCATATGGTAAAGCTCCTTCGGATCGGGCGTAGTCATATTGGCGTTCTCGTCATCAGAGCGAATAGAGACAAGCTTTTCGCCCGAGTAGCATTTCACGGTACCGATAAGTCCCGTTTTATATAGTGCGGTATCAAATATTTCCCGCAGCATATGAGTAACGCTGGTCTTTCCGTTGGTTCCCGTAACCGCTATGAGCTTCAGGTCCTCGGCGGGTCTTAAATACCAAGAATTCCAAAGATATGCGAGGGCTTTTCTGGTGTTTTCGGTTTGCAAAAGGATTGGTGCGTCCTTACGCAAAAATATTTTTCCGTCTATGGGTGCGCCCTTCTCGGCAAGGATCACCGAAGCGCCCTTTTCTGCGGCTTCTTCGATATGCTCATGCCCATCTGCCTTTGTACCCGCTATGCAGACAAAAAGCGAGTCTGCTTTTACCCTTCTCGAATCCGAAAAAATTCCGCTTATTTCAAGCTCATCAAATGTGATGTTAGATCTGTGCCCAAAGAAAACAAATTCGAAGCCTATATCTGCAAGAAGTTTGATGATTTTCAAGTGTTTCCACCTCTCATTTAGATAGTTGTTGACATTACACATTAGACTTCTATCTAATTTAAGGCTTTTTTCGGCACAAATTCCGTGTTTTTTAACTAAATTTTTAATCTGTTCCGTCCAGATATCTGAATTCAACGGTAACGAGAGTACCCTTTGGCACTATCTCTCCCGCAACGGGAGACTGTGAAACAACAACAGCTCCTGCTCCTGTTTCGTAATTTGTAGTACCTACAATATTTATATTAAGCTTGCTGTTTACTATCATCATATTGGCAAGGGTAGCGGTCTTTCCCATAACATCGGGAACAGTTGTCTTGTCACTGCTCTCGATCTCACCGGTATAAAGATATACCTTTCCGTCTTTGCGGATACCGCTTCCGCCCTCGGGTGCCGTTTTTACTATCTTATCTCCGTCACCTATGACCTCGTATTCAAGTCCGCGGTATCCGAGACTGGATTTGGCATCCTCAAGCCCCCATCCAACATAATTGGGGAGAGTCTTATTAAGATTTTCAAGCTCTTTTTCTGTATATACAGCTTCGATTCCGAGATAAGGCAATATAGATGCCATAACATTTGCAACATAAGGTGCTGCAACTATACTTCCGTAAACCGAGCCTTTATTTGGTTCGTCGACCATGATAAGAACTGCAACTTGGGGGTCATCAGCCGGTGCATAAGCAACCGTCGAGCCGACTCTGAAAGGGGTACTTCCATCGGAAAGTCTTTTATCCATTTTTTCGGTAGTACCCGTCTTTGCGGCAATGCGATAACCCGCAACATATGCGTTTTTAGCACCACCGTCACCGGAAACGCCCTCTTCGAGTATTCCCGTTATCGTTTCGCAGACCTCTGTGCTGACCACCTGGCGCTTTGTACTCTCATCAAATGAATAAACCACATTTCCGTCCGAATCTCTCATTTCGCTGACCACATGCGGCGTTACAAGATATCCGCCGTTTGCAACCGAAGCGATAGCCCTTATCTGCTGAACCGGCGTTACTGTAAAGTTCTGACCGAAGGAGGCTGTGGCAAGCTCGACCTGATTGAAGTTTTCTGCCTTATGGAATATAGAATTTCCTTCTCCGGGCAGATCTATACCCGTTTTCTCCATAAGTCCGAATGCATTAAAATAATCATAAAATTTTGCTGAGCCGAGACGAAGCGCTATAGTCATGAGCGCAGGGTTGCAGGATTGCTGCAGTGCCCTTGCAAAGCTTTGAGTTCCGTGACCCGTAGTTTTATGGCAATGAATGGGCTTACTATACCCGGGAACATAATATGCGCCCGTGCAAACAAATGTTTCACCCACCTGAACCACCTTTTCTTCAAGACACATAGCAGTTGTTATGACCTTAAAGGTGGATCCGGGCATATACGTGCTCGTTATCGCCTTATTCGACCATGATACATTGCGAAGCTCTCTCAGCTTTGCGCTGTATTTTTCGTCCTCTTCTCCGATATTTTCATCCTCAGCATATTCTGCGAGAATGTCAAGGAAATATTCATCAAGAGTGAAGGGATCATTACAATTGAAATCTGGAATTGTTGACATTGCGAGAATGGCACCGGTATTTACATCCATAACTATTCCGCAAACACGCTCGTCAGCTCCGTTATCGGCAAGGGTTGCTCTGAGCTGATTTTCAAGCTCATATTGAATGAACATATCAATGGTCGTGGTAACATCATAACCGTTGATGGCGTCGACATAGTTTTCATATTCCGTTGGCATCTCGCGCCCCTTTGAATCACGGGCGGTAACATAGATACCGTTTGTTCCCGAAAGCTCTTCATCGTACATATATTCTATGCCGTAAAGTCCGTTATGATCAGAGCCTGTAAAGCCGAGCACTGTCGAAGCTAGACTGTCATAACAATAATAACGCTTGGGATTTGCCTCAAGGTGTATCATGTTTTCGAGATCATTTAAATTGATAAATTTTCTTATTTCAACTGCAACCTCATTTTCAACATTTCTCGCAATTGTCTCATCAAGTCGATTGACCTTTGCCGCTTTTTCTATTATTGTTTCTCTATCCACATCAAGGGTGACCGAGAGATAATCGGCAATCAAGACGTCAAGACCCGGTCTTGGGTCATTTTCGCTCTTTTTTCCGTCGCTGTCCACGCCCTTTATGGCGTTCTGAATATCCATCGGAGAAATGAAAACTCGATATACCGTTATATCGGTGGCAAGAAGAACTCCGTTTGTGTCATATATATCTCCGCGCTCTGCGGGAATTACCGATTCCGTCGTCATCTGTGAGACGACCTGCTTTCTGTACTCCTCATGATTTCTGGTCTGAAGATACAAAATTCTTCCCGCAAGTCCGAGAAAAGCAAGAATTATGACGATCGTTACAGTAAGAAAAGCTCCATCATTATTCCGTGATGACTTTTTCAGCTTTTTCTTCATAACGATCCCCTTTCTGCTTTTATTTATAGTTATTTTTTCTTTAAAATTGCCGCAAATCTTGAGGCTCGTGCATAAGCCTCGGCAATATATTCGTCTGCAGTCATTCTCATATATTTGTCGTTATCATGTCTTCCCGGCTTGCTCTTTCTCGTCAGCTCAAAGGTGAGTGGTCCGTCAAATCCGCTTATCTTAAGCCTTTTTGCAATGCCGTTCCAATCAGCTATACCGTCAAAGGGCAAAAGATGAAGATCATCCGTCCATGTTATGCTTCCATCACGAGAGCTTATTCCCAAATTGTCATTAAAATGTGTTGCAAAAAGTCTGTCACCGTAAAGGGCAAGCATATCCTCGCCTCGGTTATAGCAAAGCTCATGACCGCTGTCAAAGCAGAAGCCCACATACTTGCTTCCCTTGAAAACCTCCATAAGTGCATGGAGATATTCCTCTCCCTCGGTATTTTCAAGGGCAATTTTAACTCCAAGCTTTTCTGCCTCGATTATTACTCTCGAAAAATTCTCGATTCCTTCGGGTGTCGGACTGTGATCCTCAAAGCCGATAAAGGCATGGGCAACCATCGTTTCGATTTCGTTTTCCGCACAGTCACGAAGGCAAGCGCAAAGAGTATCAACCGCCTTTTCTGCCTTCTCACCCTCCTGCCAGATATCCGCCATCATGGTATAAGGCGCATGGATAGACTGATATAGCATACCTATCTCGCAGGCGAAGCTCTTTATACTTTTTATATCCGACTTTTCAGTCCACTCCGTAAAGAAGCCGCAAAAGCCCGCGTCCGAAAATTTTCCTATCTGATCAATAATTTCAAGTCCGAGACTGCCACTGACACCGAGACAAAGTTTATATGGGTACATAAAAATCCTTTCTTTATATCCTATTGCAAGTCCGCCCGAAATATGCGGGCGGACCTTCGAAATATCATTTTCCTTTACTTATAGCACTAAGAAGAGTTGAAAGTCCAACATTGCGGTCTTCTTCCTCGTAGGTCTCAATTATGTCCTCATCTCCAAGGCTTATATACTGTCTTGAAACAAGGTCTTTTTTTACCATTCCAAGTTTATTTACAGCTATGTTTTCGATCGTTCTGAGATCATTCTTGACCTCAAGAGCTATGAGAAGCTCGCTTTCTTCCTTCGCCATCAGAGAAACATCGTTCTGCGCCTCAGCATAGTCACCGGAAGCATCGCTTACAAGCACCGAGCTGCTCACAACGAGCATGAGTGATACAGCACAGAGCATTACCATGAATACCATCGCTGCCGGAATGCGGCGGAAGCTTACCACAACAGAATTCCACCAATCCTCTGTTTTCTCGTTATGCAACTGACTTTTAACAGCTCTGCGCTCTCTTGTCTTTATCGCCACGGGAGTGGGATTGGCTTTTCTCTGCATCGTGTTTTTGCTCGCAGGTCTTTTAGGGGCAGTCGGTGCTTCTCTGCGCTCGCGCTTTATCTCTGCGGTATTATTTTTACTCTGCGCCCTACTATTATTCAAAGCACCGTTCTGCTGTACGGCACTTCTAACAGCACTATGTCCTGTGCCCGAATAAAAATGGCGCATTCTGTAATTATTTTCAAATTCACCGAGTGTGAGGGGCGCAGAATTCGCACCTCTTGCACCGTACATCGCTTCTCTGCCGTAGCTGTCAGCCGATGTCTGTGCCTGTCTTGCAAGTCCGCGACCGGCAAATTGTCTGCTCAAATTATAAAAAGCTTGATCCTGATTGTTATTCTGCGCGCCGCGGTTGTACATGGTATCGATCCTCCGTAAATTTTTATATTTTTTCCGCAACCCTCAGCTTTGCACTTCTGGAGCGCGGATTTTCTTCAAGCTCACTTTCGCTTGGCAGTATCGGTTTTTTTGTAATAATTTTGACCTTTGGCTTGTTCCCGCATACGCAAACGGGAAAGCTTCTGGGACAAGTGCATCCCTCTGCAAGAGATGCGTATGTTTGTTTTACAAGTCTGTCCTCAAGTGAATGGAAGGTTATTATCGCTATTCTTCCGCCCTCACCGAGATGTTTCACTGCACCCTCAATGGCAGGTCTTATAACATCAAGCTCACCATTGACCTCGATCCTTATAGCCTGGAAGGTTCGCTTTGCGGGATGATGACCGCCCTGCTTTGCCGCAGACGGCATCGATCTCTTGATTATTTCAACAAGCTCTCCGGTTCGCTCAATGGGCTTTATGCTTCTCGCCTTCACTATCTCCGAGGCAATTCTGCCTCCGAATTTTTCTTCACCGTAACCATATATTATCTCTCTCAGCTTTTCCTCGGAATAGGTGTTCACTACCACCGAAGCGTCAAGAGGATTTCTGTTATCCATTCTCATATCGAGAGGAGCATCCGCATTATAGGAAAATCCTCTCTCGGGGGTATCCAGCTGATAGGATGAAACTCCCAGATCCATGAGTATTCCGTCTATCTTTTCAATTTCCAGCTCCGAAAGCACCTCGGAAACTCTCGAAAAATTACTTCTCACAAGAGTGACCTTATCTCCAAAGGGAGCAAGTCTCTTTCCGGCAGCTTCAATAGCATTTTCGTCCTGATCTATCGCAATCAGTCTTCCTCCCTCACCAAGAGTGCTTGCGATATGATAAGAATGTCCGCCGCCGCCTGCCGTTCCGTCAACATAAATTCCATTTGGCTTTATGTTAAGCCCATCAATACATTCATCAAGTAATACGGAGCGATGATTGAAAACAAATTCTTTCTCCATCGGTATCAGACTCCGTATTTATCAAAAAGATCGTCATATTCCTCGGGAGCTTCAGAATCGACCTTTGCATTATAATTTTCTTCGTTCCATATTTCTGCAAGGTTTCCGCATCCAACTATCATTGCAGTTCCCTTTGAAAGCTCTGCGTGCTCGCAGAGGGCACTTGTGAGCATTACTCTTCCCTGGGAATCGTAGCCCGTTTCAAGAGAGTTCCTATATATAAATCGTTTGATATCTCTGCTCTTTGAAGGAGGAATTGCCGAAAAGAGAGCTTCGGCGTATTTTTCCCATTCTTCAATAGAATAAATAAGGAGGCACTTGTTTTTATGGTCTCTTACGATCATGACCTTTTCGCCAAGCATTTCTCTGTATTTGGCGGGAATGAACAATCTGTTTTTCGCATCTATTGAGTGAGAAAATTCACCGCAAAGATTCATACTCGACACCTCCTTTTTAATAATGAATAAAATATCGAGGCAAAACAGACTGCATTTCGATACATTTTCACGGTAAAATCCGACATTTTGCCCCACCGTGATTATATTATAATGCATCGTGGATAAAAATGCAATAGTTTTTGTAATATTT
>CAYPKQ010000016.1:0-20107 GCA_964411355.1 uncultured Lachnospiraceae bacterium | reverse complement strand
TGAAAAAGCTTGATCAAAACTTTCAACTGACTGCGCCCTCACGCACCGACAAATTACTGTTTATGCTTCTTTAGCGTTCATATATCCTTCGCTACGTTCAGGATGACCCGTAGGAATTATTCACTTATTTGCTGACGTTAAATTACCTATTATTTCACATACAAAAATATATCACATTTCCGGTCGGTAATTTTCAAGAAATTCTTTAAGCAAAAGGCGCATTTCGGCGGCAAGGTAAAGTGAACCGAAGGAAATTACCGCATCTTCTGGAGTTATATCCGAAAGAAGCGCAAAAAGCGCCTTTTTTCTCGCCTTTCCGCTCTCGCTGATGGGCACAATCTCGATTTTTCCGCCCGTAAGTCCCGAAAGAAGCGAAGCAAGCTCCTCCGCCTCCATTGCTCTTGGGCTATCGGGGGTGACAGTGATTATTCTTTTCGTTCTTATCTTCTCACCCGCCACAAGCCGGGCAAATGGCGCAAGGGCATTTTCGGGGTTTTTATCCTTCAACATTCCAAGGGCAAAAACAGTTTCGCCCACAACAGAATCCGAAACCATTTCCACGCTCTCGCAAAACGCCTTAATTCCGTGCTCATTATGTGCACCGTCAACTATAAATGCAGGCGACGCGCCAAGCACCTCAAAACGTCCCGGGAAGAAGGTCTTTGCAAGTCCCCCCTTTATTTTTTCTTCCGAAATATCCATTCCCACTCTTAGAAGTGCCTCGCAAACCTCAATTACGGTTGCGGCATTGAAAAGCTGATAATATGCCGAAAGCTTTGAAAAATAATTTTTCCCCTTATATGAAAAATCAAGACCGCCAAGGGAAGCGTGAATAAATTTCAGCTCTGTTTTCAGCGGCACGGAGATCCTCGCATTAGCCTTAACACAGGCGTCGCTTATAACGGACATGACATTTGACGGCTGGGGATAGCTGATTATCTCCCGGGTGCCTTTTTTTATTATCCCGCATTTCTCGGCAGCTATTTTTTCAACCGTGTCGCCAAGAAGCTCGGTGTGGTCAAGCCCTATCCCCATAATTACGGCGGCAAGGGGCGCATCTATAACATTTGTGGCATCAAATCTGCCCCCAAGTCCACATTCAAGAAGCACAACGTCGCATCTTTTACCGAGAAAAAAGAGGAATCCTATGGCTGTCACCACCTCAAATTGCACAGGCATAGCAGATGAGCTGCCATCAAGCATGGTTCTCGGAATGGGAAAAGGAGTTTCCTCACCATTCTTTGCCTTTTCAACATCGGATTCGAGCCTTGAAACAGCCATGAGAACTGCTTTAGTATATTCGCAAAGCTCCTCATGACTTATCATTTCACCGTCATAAGTCATCCTCTCTCTGAAATCAAGGATATAAGGAGAAATATAGCGTCCTACCCGATAGCCTGCATCACGAAGAACGCTATCGAGCATTGCGGCACATGAGCCTTTGCCGTTGGTTCCCGCAATGTGAACGAATTTCAGCTTTTTCTGCGGCTCTCCGAGATACCTGCAAAGCAGACGCATCCTCTCAAGGGTAGGTGCGCCCGCAGTTCTCGGAAAAGAAAATATTTTTTTCAGTGCATTTACGTATGTCATTTGTTTTATTCACCCAAAAGAAATTTTTTTGCTTTTTCGTATTCCATTCTCGCTTCTATCATAGAATGCTTTGATGGGTTCTTTTTCAACACCGCCCGAAGCATTATATTTTTCGGAGTCTCCTCGGGATCGATAAGCTCAAGTGCTGCGCAGGAATAGCCCCTAGACTCAAGAAGCTTCAAGCGCAGAGCATCGGTTGCCGCATCGCAGAGCTTTTGACGGAGCATCGAATGTTCACCGATAAATGAAAGAGCTGAGCAATCAAGCTTGTGATTAAGCTCATGGTGACAGCAGGGAGTTGAAAGTATAACGGGGGTGCGCCATTCCGAAGCTTTTTCAAGAACGATATCGGTAGCGATATCGCAGGCGTGAAGCGAAATTACAAGCGACGGCGGCACCTCCGTTTGATACATCATGATATCGCCGCATATAAATTCAAGCCCATCAAAACCGAGAGCCTTTGCAACCGAATTGCAATATTCAATAACGTCGCCCTTAAGGTCAACGCCCGTCATTGAAACTTCTCTGCCCCTTATCTCGGCAAAATAATAATAAACCGCAAAGGAAAGATAGCTTTTTCCGCAGCACAGGTCGCAGATTCGAAGCGTTCCTTCAGATGGAAGATGCTTTTCGATATCTCTTATATGCTCAAGAAATCTGTTTATCTGTCTGAATTTCGGGCGTTTTTTGTCATGAACTCTTCCCCGTTCGTCGCTTATACCCAGATATTTTAAAAAATCCTCATTTCCGCTTAAAATATAGTTTTTCTCTTTATCGTTTTTAAGCATAACGGTGTTTTCCGCAGTCACACCGTCAAATTTTAATTTGTTTGCGCCGATAAGAGTCTCCTTACCGTTTTTCGAGCACTTATATTCGCAGTCTCCCACAGTTGTGATAACATTTATCTGCATATATCCCGAACAGATATCCCCAATTTTCGAAATATCATCCGGTGCGGTGTTTTTATGAATAGCTTTATTATCTGTCTTGAATATCTCACTCTGCAGCATGGGTCTGCCGCCGATAAGACGCAATGTTATAACAGTCTTTTTTATATCCTTATCACAAGGCTTTGAAAGCACCGCTTTTTTCAGTGACCCAGACTCTGCCGATGCACAAATTATTCTGCTTATCTCCGAAATTTCATGTGAAAATGTCTTATTTTCCATCTTCTTCACCCTTATTCTTCTTTTTAAAGGAAACCTTCGATTCCTTTCCGGCAAGCAGACGCTTAATGTTTTCTTTATGCATAAATACGACCATTGCCATCATTAAAAATGAGAAAATGATATCAAAGCCCCATCCGATATTATTCGCCACAAACCAGCCCGCCTCATCCTGAATGAGATTGACTCTGTAAAGGAGCACGGGATAGAGCAGTGCCGCCATTATCGAGCCGAGAGAAACATATTTCGTTCCTATAACGATGATGGCAAAAACAAGTATCATTATAAGTGCAACAAATGGACTGAGCAAAAAGATAGCTCCGATGCTTGTTGCAACGCCCTTTCCTCCCTTGAACTTATAAAAAATCGGGAACATATGACCGAGCATACAGAAAAATGCCGCCATATGACCGCCAAATGTAAGACCCAGAAGAGCCGAGCCGAAAACGACAGCAACCATTCCCTTAACTATGTCGCCCAAAAAGGTCAGAACCGCCGCAAGTCTGCCAAATGTGCGGAGCATATTTGTAGTTCCGCCATTTCCGCTTCCGTGATTTCTGATGTCGTCATGATATTTCTTGTTTGAAAGCATCACCGCAAAATTAAGAGAGCCCAAAAGATATCCGCCGACAATACATACCATTATAAAAATCACCATTGTCCATGCAGGTACACTGCCGTTTGCCCTCAAGGTCTGGTAAAGTCCTCTTAACATAAATCCTTTAAAAAACATTATTTTTCTCCTCTCAAAAAAAGCGAATGAAGCCTTTTTGACATTTCTTCCATTTTTTCAATTTTTTCATCGGTCATTTTTTCTTTTACCGTTATCTCACCGTCATCTCCCACATCGCAGAGCAGGATGTCCCCCTCGGAACAGTCACATAGGGATTGACAACGGAATACATTGCCACAGACATCAAGAAGGATGGCTACTCCCTCTTCAAGCCTGTCAAAAGTCAGCTTTATTTCCACTTATATATTCCTCTCAAAAATAAAATCACAGTAATTATAACATATATTTCCACTATTTTCAATATATATTTTTCCTTTCGGGGGGAAGTTTTTATACGGATTGGGGGATTATGAATTTTCAAGGTTGATTTTGGGGAAAATAATCGACAAAAAAGCAAACGGATAAGGATAAAAATCCATTTGGCTATTGAAATTATTCATAAAATAGCGTATAATATAGGTAGGAGTTTTTTTAAAGAAACGGAGTGGTAAAATGAGTAAAAAAAAGACAGACGACCTTGCTCCCTTCTATTTTCATCAAGGCACTAACTACCTTTCTTACGAATATATGGGCGCTCACAGAAAAAAAGACGGCTTTGTTTTCAGAGTTTGGGCTCCCCATGCAGATAAAGTATTTCTGACGGGCGATTTCTGCGCTTGGGATGAAAGCTTTCCCATGGAAAAGATAACCGAGGGCGGAATATGGGAGAAGGAAATTCCACTCTCATCCGATTTTGGAGATTTTTCCAACTATAAATACAAAATAAAGGTCTGCGAAAGAGAGCTTTACAAATCCGACCCATATGCCTTTCTCTTTGAAGAGCCGCCCGCAACATCATCTCGTTTTTTCGATATTGAGGGCTACGAGTGGCATGACAGCGGATGGATGAAGGCAAGGAAAAAGACCGCACAAAAGCTTTATTCTTCACCCATGAATATCTATGAAATGCATCTTCTTTCCTGGAAGAGACATGAGGACGGCACTCCCCTCTCATACCGAGAGCTTGCACATGAGCTTCCGCCTTATGTAAAGCAGATGGGATATACCCATGTTGAATTCATGCCCATAATGGAGCATCCCTTTGACGGCTCATGGGGTTATCAGGTCTGCGGGTATTATGCCCCCACCTCAAGGCTCGGCTTACCAAAGGACCTTATGTTCCTTATCGACGAGCTTCACAGAAGCGGGATAGGCGTTATTCTCGACTGGGTTCCCGCACATTTCCCGAAAGATGCCCACGGGCTTTATGAATTTGACGGTGCCCCCCTCTACGAATATCAGGGCTGGGACAAAATGGAGCACGAGGGATGGGGCACAAGACGCTTTGACCTTGGCAGAAATGAAATACAATGCTTTTTGGTTTCCAACGCCGCTTTTTGGGCAGAAAAATATCATGCGGACGGACTCCGTGTTGATGCGGTTGCATCCATGATATATCTGGACTATGAAAAAGAGCCCGGAAAATGGCTTCCTAACTCATACGGTGACAACAGAAATCTGGAGGGAGTTGCTTTCCTTCGAAAGCTCAACTCATATATGAGAGAAAAATTCCCCGACGTTATGATGATAGCCGAGGAATCCACCGCGTGGCAGAATATTACGGGATTTGAGGGGGATATGTCCCTCGGATTCACCCTGAAATGGAACATGGGATGGATGAATGACCTTCTGAAATATGCGGAGGCAGACCCCATTTACAGAAGTTCACTCCATGACAAGCTGACTTTTTCAATGTTCTATGCATTTAACGAAAAATTCGTGCTCCCCATATCACATGACGAGGTTGTACACGGCAAAAAATCATTTCTCGACAAAATGCCGGGCGACTACCACATGAAATTTGCGGGCACAAGAGCATTTATGACCTATATTATGGCTCACCCCGGAAAAAAGCTTTCATTTATGGGAAGTGAGATCGGTCAGTTCAGAGAATGGGACTATGCGGGGCAGATCGAATGGTTCCTTACCCACTACGAAATGCACGCAAAGACCCAAAGATTTGTCTGCGATCTCAACAGAGTTTATCTTGAAAACAAAGAATTCTGGGAGATCGAGGATTCATGGGAAGGCTTTAAATGGATAGATGCCGACAACAGAAATGAAAGCATCCTTTCAATGCGCAGAATAGCAAACGACGGCAGCGAAATAATCACAGTCGTAAATTTCACCCCCGTTGAAAAACCGAATTTCCATTTGGGAGTTCCCGAAATGGGTGAATACGAGGTTCTTATCTGCTCTGATGACGGAATTTACGGCGGCAGAAACACTCCAAGAGCCTCATCTTATAATTCATTCAAATGCGAGACCTACACAATGAACGGCTTTGAGCAAGCAATCATTTATCCCCTCGCACCTATGAGCGCATCGGTGCTGAAGCTGAAAAAATCAAAAAATAAATAATCTTATAAATACATCGGGAGGAAAGATAATGTACAAGAAAAAAGAATGTATTGCCATGCTCCTCGCCGGAGGACAGGGCAGCAGACTCTATGCACTTACCCAAAAGACAGCAAAACCGGCAGTCCCCTTTGGCGGTAAATACCGCATCATCGATTTCCCGCTCTCCAATTGTATAAATTCCGGCATCGACACCGTCGGTGTCCTTACTCAGTATCAGCCCCTCGTCCTTAACGAATATATCGGAAACGGTCTCCCCTGGGATCTTGACCGTGCCTTTGGCGGAGTAAAGATACTCCCTCCCTATCAGGGCAATAAGACTGCCGATTGGTATAAGGGCACGGCAAACGCCATCTATCAAAATCTTGAATTTATCAACAGATACGATGCGGAATATGTCCTCATCCTTTCGGGCGACCATATCTACAAAATGGATTATGCAAAAATGCTCGATTATCATATCGAAAAGGGCGCAGACTGCACCATTGCCGTTCTTGACGTTCCGATAGAGGAAGCAAGCCGCTTCGGTATCATGAGCGCAAATGAGGATAATTCAATCTTCAAATTCACCGAAAAGCCCAAGAAGCCCGACAGTACCCTGGCTTCAATGGGAATTTACATCTTCAACAAGGATAAACTTCAAAAATACCTCATCGAGGATAATGCAGATCCAAATTCCTCAAACGATTTCGGAAAAAACATCATTCCCACCATGCTTGCGGCAGGTGAAAAAATGTTTGCTTATCAGTTTGACGGATACTGGAAAGACGTTGGAACCATCCAAAGCCTTTGGGAAGCAAATATGGATCTCCTGGGAGAGCATCCCGCATTTACACTTTACAACGAGGATTGGCGCATATTTTCCCGTCATTTTGCCGCGGCTCCCCAATATCTCGGAGAGAATGCAGAGGTCAAAAACAGCATAATCACCGAAGGATGTGAGATATACGGTACAGTCGAGAATAGCGTTATCTTTACCGGTGCAAAGGTCATGGAGGGCGCTATCGTAAAAGACAGCGTCGTGATGAGCGGAAGCGTTATTGAGGCAGGTGCCGTAGTAGAATATTCTATTCTTGACGAGAATGTTACCGTCGGAAAGAATGCCACTGTGGGCGTAAGTAAAGAAAACTCAAATGGTATCACCGTTATAGGAGCAGATGTCGTAATAGAAGATGGCAAAACTATTGACGCCGGCGAAATGATATCGGAAAACGCATGATGGATAAGGAGGAAGAAAAATGAGCGCAGTAGGATTAGTATTTACAAATATTCATGATCAGAACATACCCGATCTCACAAGAAAACGCACCATGGCATCTGTGCCCTTTGGCTGCCGTTACCGACTTATCGACTTCACCCTCTCCAACATGGTAAATTCTGGCATAACGAAGGTTGGCGTTATTACACATAATAATTATCAGTCTCTTCTCGACCATCTGGGCACCGGCAAGGACTGGGATCTTGCGAGAAGAAGCGGCGGAATCAAGCTTCTCCCCCCCTTTATCGCAAGCCATGCCGGAATGGGAGCAAACAAGCTCTATACAACCAGGCTTGAGGCCATGATGGGCGCAATGGACTTTATTTCCAGATGCAATGAGGATCATATCGTTCTCTCGGACTGCGATGCCATCAGCAATATCGATCTGAATGACGTTATAAAAAGCCATAAGGAAAACGGCGCGGATATCACCATCGTTACAACAAAGGTAGATACCGACAGCTTTGAGATTTCGAACGGAAGCGCAGTTATAACCTCGGACGAAAACAACAGAATTTCGGATGTTGTCCATTACAGCCGCAGGATACACGGAATAAAGGAGATAAGCACCAATATTATAGTTGCAAACAGAACATATCTCCAAAATGTTGTTTCAGATGCCATCGCTCACGGCTATACAAGCTTTTATAGCGATGTCCTCGACCGCAATCTGCTCCGTGCAAACTATTTTGTTTATCATTACAGCGGATTCTATGCCCAGATAAATTCTCTTGCAGGATACTATGCCTGCAATATGAAGCTTCTTCAGAAGGGCATGGGAGATAAGCTTTTCGCTCAGCCAAACAGACCCATTCTCACAAAGGTACGCAATTCCGCTCCCACACGCTATACAAGCGATGCAAAGGTGAAAAATTCACTTATCGCAGATGGCTGCCTTATTGAAGGAACTGTTGAAAACTCAATAATTTTCAGAGGAGTTAAGGTAGGCAAGGGCTCAGTTGTAAAAGACTCGATACTCATGCAGGACACGGTTGTCGGAAGCAACGTTAACCTCGGTTGCGTCGTAACGGATAAGAACGTACTTATAAAGGACGACAGAAATCTCTCCGGTCACTCTACCCTCCCCTTCTATATCAGCAAGGGTACGATGATTTAATGAGTTGCCTCGGACTAAGAAGAGCCTCTCACTCCGGGAGAGGTGGCACGCATAGCGTGACGGAGAGGGTTTTATATCCAAGCGACTAAAGCCCTCTCAGGCGTCTTTGGCGACAGCTCTCCCATAGGGCGAGCCTCTTCTATATCTCCGCAAGCAGTAATTTGTCGGGGAGGAAGTTTCGCCACTGCGGTGGCGAGGAGCGCCCGTGCGCTCCACCGAGCAAGCTTCCCCAAAAGCTTGACCAAAACCTTTAAAACCAAAATGATAAAATGTTTACCCTTATTTCTACGTTAAATTATCGGTAACTCCACGTAGAAAAGAGATAAACACCCTTTAATAAGTCCCCTTTATTAAGTTTTGATCGACCTTTTTTAAAAGGTCGTGACTCCGGCATCACCGCCGGTCGCCGTCGCAACGGCGAAACTTCCTCCCCGATAAATTACTGTTTGAAGCCCCAAATTCCTAAGGAAAGGATTTCACAAAAATGAAAAAGAAAAAGATACTTTTCGTTGGTGCAGAAGCCATGCCATTTGCCGCAACGGGCGGTCTCGGTGACGTTTTAGGCTCACTTCCCACAGCCATTAAAGGCGCAGACCCGAAGGGTGTGGATGTGAGAGTGGTTATGCCCCTTTACGGACAGATAAAGGAAGAATACAGAAAAGAAATGAAGGAAGAGATCGTCTATACGGTTCGTCTCGCATGGCGCAAGCAATACTGCCGCATAATGAGTCTCAAAAAGGACGGAGTTATCTATTACTTCATTGATAATGAATACTATTTCAAGAGAGATACTCTTTACGGCTGCTATGACGATGCCGAAAGATTTGCCTTTTTCAGCATGGCATCACTTTCGATGCTGAAGCAGATCGATTTTATCCCCGACATTCTCCATGCCCACGATTGGCAGAGCGCACTTTCAGTGGTGTATCTCAAAACACTGTTTTCCATCGATCCCGACTATGCGAAAATAAGGGCGGTATTCACCATCCACAATATCGAATATCAGGGAAATTACGATTTTTCGATCCTCGGAGACGTTTTTGCCCTTGGCGCAATGGAACGCTCCATCGTTGAATACGGAAATTGCATAAATCTCATGAAGGGCGCAATAGTTACCGCAGATATCGTCTCTACTGTAAGCCCAAAATACGCAGAGGAGATAAGAGACCCCCGATTCTCCCACGGTCTTGACCCAATTCTACGTGAAAACGCATATAAGATAAGAGGAATCCTCAACGGGATAGATTATGTCTATTACGATCCCGAAAAAGACAACGTAATTGAAAAGAATTTCACCTCGGACACAATTGAGGATAAATACGAAAACAAGCTTGCTCTCCAGCGTGCTCTTGCGCTTCCCGAGAGCCGTGATATCCCCATGCTTGCCATAATTTCCCGTCTCGCTTCTCATAAAGGCATAGACATTATTTCGGAAATGATAGGCGGTCTTGTTTCAAAGAACGATATCCAGCTTGTGGTTCTCGGAAAAGGTACTCCCGAATATGAGGGATTCTTCCATAACCTTGAAAAGAGCTTCCCCGAAAAGGTCAGAGCTATGATAATGTATGACAGAGACCTTTCAAAGCGCATCTATGCCGCCTGCGACATTTTCCTTATGCCCTCAAAGAGCGAGCCCTGCGGTCTTTCCCAGATGATAGCCTCCAGATACGGCGCTATTCCCGTTACAAGAGAAACCGGTGGTCTTTACGACTCGATAAAGGGCTATTGGGTCGATAACGGCGAAATAAAGGGCAACGGCTTTACCTTTGCAGGCTACAACAGCTATGAGCTGGCAGAGAGAACCGATGCTGCAATCGAGCTTTACAATGATAAAGAACAGCGTCTTGCGCTTGTTAAAAAGATAATGGACACCGATTTTTCATGGAAGGTGTCAGCAATAAGCTACCTCGAAATGTACGGGGAGCTTATCTGATAAAATATTAAACCACCCCCGAAAGGATAACCCAATTTATGAATTTTAACCCTAAAGCAAACGAAATAAAAGAAAATATCGAAAGTAAGCTCTCCCGCTCCTTCGGTGCTTCGCCCTCGGATGCAACAAGAGAGCAGGTCTATAAGGCAGTTGCCCTTACAATTAAGGACATTCTCACAGAAAAGAGAAAAAATTTTAAGAACGAGGTCAATGAAAAGGGCGCAAAGAGAGTTTACTATATGTGCATGGAATTTCTCCTTGGCAGATCACTCCGCACAAATCTCTGCAATCTTGGACTTGATAAGGAATACGGTAAAGCTCTCTCCGAGATGGGATTTGAGCTTGACGACCTCTATGAATGTGAGCCTGATGCAGGTCTCGGAAACGGAGGTCTGGGCAGACTTGCCGCTTGCTTTATGGATTCCCTCTCCTCTCTCGATTATCCCGCAACAGGATTTTCCATATGCTATGAATACGGTCTTTTTAAGCAGATGATCGTTGACGGAATGCAGATTGAGCTTCCCGATGTATGGCTTCCGGGCGGCGATGTCTGGCTTGTTCCGAGAACAGACAGAACCTTCCACATTAAGTTCGGCGGACACGTTAAGGAAGAATGGAAGGAGGGCAGATGTGAGATAATTTACGAGGATGCCGAGGAGATCGAGGCTGTTCCTTATGATATGATGATATCGGGAGCAGATTCAAAGGCTGTGAGCCAGCTCCGCCTATGGAAAGCAAGAGATATTCACAATTTCAACATGGGCCTTTTCACACAAGGACAATATACCAAGGCTCTTGAGGAAAGCACAAATGCAGAAATAATCTCAAAGGTTCTCTACCCTTCCGATAACCATACCGAGGGTAAGCTTCTCCGCCTTAGTCAGCAGTATTTTCTTGTTTCCGCATCATGTCAAAGCATCATCCGTGACCATATGGCGGTCTATGGCAGACTTGACAATCTTCCCGAAAAGGTGGCTATCCATATTAACGATACCCACCCTGCACTCTGTATTCCGGAACTTATGAGAATACTCATCGACCAGTATTTCTTCGATTGGGATTCTGCTTGGGATATCGTTACAAGAACAGTATCATATACAAACCACACAGTTATGCCCGAGGCTCTTGAAACTTGGAACGAGGATCTTTTCCGTCTCAAGCTCCCGAGAATTTACACCATAATCAAGGAGATAAACGAACGCTTCTGCGCCCGGGCTTGGAAGCACTTCCCCGGCAACTGGAACAGGATTTCGGGAATGGCAATTATTGCATATTCCCAGATCCGCATGGCAAATCTCTCCGTTATCGGCTCGCACCATATAAACGGTGTTTCAAAGCTCCATTCGGATATCCTGGTGGATTCGGTCTTCAAGGATTTTCACCGTATGTACCCCGAAAGATTTACCAATGTTACAAA
The DNA here is from genome assembly GCA_964411355.1 of uncultured Lachnospiraceae bacterium. Taxonomy (GTDB): domain Bacteria; phylum Bacillota; class Clostridia; order Oscillospirales; family CAG-272; genus SIG710. The sequence continues at coordinate 8,496 of CAYPKQ010000016.1, read as the reverse complement.
CGGAATAGCTCACCGCCGTTGGCTCTGCTATTCGAATCCCGGTCTTGCTTCGTTTATCGAAAATCTTATCGGAGACGGCTACCGTCATAACCCAACCGAGCTTGAAAACCTCAAAAAATTTGCAGATGATAAGGCGGTTCTCACCGAGCTTGCAGAAATCAAACATCAAAATAAGGTCGCCTTCTCTAATCTTCTTATGAAGAAAACGGGAAAATGCATAGACCCGGATTCTGTTTTCGATGTTCAGATAAAGCGTCTGCACGAATATAAGAGACAGCTTCTCAATGCCCTCAATATCATAAATCTCTATTCGGAGCTTAAAGAAAATCCGAACCTTGATATCAGACCCCAGACATTTATCTTCGGTGCCAAGGCTGCTCCCGGCTATGCAATGGCAAAGGAGATAATCAAGCTGCTCTGCTTTATCGGAAGAGATATTGATAACGACCCGATCATCCGCAAAAAGCTTCAGGTCGTGTTCCTTGAGGACTATAACGTCAGCATGGCGGAGGCTCTCATTCCCGCTGCTGAAATAAGCGAACAGATCTCCCTTGCGGGTAAGGAAGCCAGTGGCACGGGTTGCATGAAGCTGATGATAAACGGTGCTCTTACCATCGGAACTCTTGACGGCGCAAATGTGGAGATGCAGGCCTCTACCGGTGCCGAAAATATGTTCATTTTCGGTCTTAACAAAAATGAAGTGGAAGACCTTTGGCTGCGTGGCTACCGCTCTGCTGAATACTATGCAAACAATCCCCGTCTCCAAAGAATAATCGACCGCCTCGGCATTGGATTTGCAGGGCAGTCCTTTGCTCATATCGGCTCTTATCTCCTTTCGGGTCACGGAATCGCAGACCCATATATGTGCTTTGCGGATTTTGAATCCTACCGCATGACGCATGAAAGAGCAATGGAGATATACGGAGATGCTGAGCGCTGGAACAGAATGTCTCTTAACAATATCGCATCCGCCGGTTATTTTGCCGCAGACAGAGCCATAGATGACTATGCAAAAGACATCTGGAATTTGAAGAAACTTGATAAATAATGAAGAAACGGTTTTTATATATGCTTGCAAAATTTTCAAATACAGAATTAGCAAACAAAAAAATAATACTCGAAAAAACAGTAAACGGAGAGGACGCTTCACTTTTTGGAGCGTTCTCTCTCAAAAAAGAGCTATGTCTTTCTCTGCTCATTCCAAGAGTTCTCGGAATAACATACCCTGCCCTTCGCTTGGCAAAAGACGGTGAAGCTGCTACCGAATATCCTATGGAATTTTCGGGAATTGAGGGCGGCTCGGATCGCTTTGAGATCATGCTTGACCTTGAAAAGCTCTGCAAAGGAGAAAAAAGCGGTCTTTTTTACTATGATTTTATCTTTCCCCTCGGTGAAAAAAGACTTTTTTCCGATACATTTGACAACTTGAATTTGGAGCTTTCCGAAAATGAAGGCTCAAGATTCAGACTTCTTGTTTATGAGGATGGATTTGACACGCCAAAATGGTTCAGAGGCGGCATAATGTATCATATCTTCGTTGACCGCTTTGCAAAAGGCTCTTTTTCAGCCCCCATCCGTGAGGATGCGACTATAAACGATGATTGGGAAAACGGAATTCCGCAGTATGGTGAATATCCCGGCGCTTTTGTGAGCAACAACGAATTTTTTGGCGGAAATCTTATAGGAGTTCGAGAAAAGCTACCATATCTAAAGTCTCTTGGAGTTACCGTTATATATCTCAGCCCTGTCTTCAAGGCATATTCAAACCACAAATATGACACTGGCGACTATATGCATATTGACGAAATGTTCGGTGGCGACGAAGCACTCACAGAGCTTATAAATGAAGCCGAAAAATTCGGAATGAAGATCATTCTTGACGGAGTTTTCAACCACACGGGAGATGACAGCAAATATTTCAACAAATACGGAAAATATGACAGCATCGGTGCGTATCAGTCAAAGGCTTCTGAGTACTTTGACTGGTATCACTGGAAGGAGCATCCCGATAGTTACGAAAGCTGGTGGGGAATACCCATTCTGCCAAAGCTCAATCTCCGAAATGAGTCCTGCCGCAATTATTTTGTTGAGGGCGAGGATTCCGTTGTCGGAAAATATACAAAAATGGGAATCGGCGGCATTCGTCTTGATGTTGCAGACGAGCTGACAAACGATTTCCTTGAGGGACTTCGCAAAACCACAAAGGACTTATCAAATGGTGAATCGGTCATCATCGGTGAGGTCTGGGAAAATGCCGCAGACAAGATAGCATACGGTGAAAGAAGAAAATATTTCAGAGGGAAACAGCTTGACAGCGTTATGAATTACCCATTCCGCTCGGCTGCTGTGGATTACCTTATAAGAGGAGATCCTTCGCTTTTAGCTTCGGCTCTTACCGAGCTTTATGCCTCATATCCGAAATGCGTTTCCGATTCGCTGATGAATATTCTCGGCACTCACGATACCGAAAGAATACTCACGGTGCTGGGCTGCGAGGATAACTATGACAAAACCAGCGCCGAGCTTGCCCAAATAAGGATGGATGAAGAGACAAAGAAAAAAGCAATAAGGCTTCTTAAGATAGGAAGTGTGATTCAATATACGGTATATGGAGTTCCCTCTGTTTTTTATGGTGACGAGGCAGGACTTGAGGGCTATCGCGACCCATTCTGCCGTATGCCATTCCCTTGGGGGAAAGAAGATAAAGAGCTGTTTTCTCACTATACCCTTCTGGGAAAAATCAGAGGTGAAAACAAAGTATTTAGCGATGGTCTTTTCAAAATCAGAAAGGTCGAAGGCAGTCACGGTTATATTGAATACGAAAGAACCAAAGGCAAGAAAAGGCTTATTGTCGCCATTAACCGAGGTGAAAAGCCCTTTGCCGCAAAGCTTTCGGGAAAGGAGCTTCTCACGGGAAAGACCTATACCGAAAACGACCCTATTCCACCGCTTGATGCTGTAATACTCAAAATCTGAATTATATAAAGGGGCTGAGTCATCAGTCCCTTTCTTTAGCATAAGTTTTTCAAATGCCACCGATAAATTACTGTTTAGCTAAATTATTCACATTATAACTATTTGGCAATAAAAGTCGGGACTGTGTCAAAAGCTCACCGAAAGCAAGTGACTCAGTCCCGATTATTGTTTTTATAATCATTTTTCGTTTTTAATATCTTTTTTTATCTTTCTTAGGTCATTTAACATTTTGAAGGTATCTCTAAAGACATTTATCTTCGAATCTCTGTGGTTCACAATCTTAACGGGCACTTCAATTATTTTCAGCGATTCTTTCTGCGCACGCAGAATAGTCTCAAAATCGAATGCAAAACCGTCAACCTTACATTTTGCAAAAATCCTTCTTGCCGCATCGCCTCTGTATGCTTTACAGCCGCATTGGGAATCGGTCAGCTTAAATCCGCCAACAATGGAAAGCACCTTGATATACGCTCTTGAAGCAACCTTTCTCATAAAGGTATAGCCGGAATATCCATCGCCTGTCAGATTTCTTGAGCCAATGGCAAGGGATGCTTCACTATTGCCCTCGAGTGCTTCTACCATGGTCTTGACGATCTCAGTTCCATATGCAAGATCGGCGTCCGTAAACATAACGATGTCTCCCGATGAGGCGAGAACCGCATTTCTTACTGCCGAGCCCTTTCCTCTGTTTTTTTCATATCCCACAATCTTAACATTCGGAAACTTCAACTCTCTGACAAGCTCTGCCGAGGAATCGGTGCTTCCGTCATCAGAAAAAATTATTTCATAACTCCCCTCCGCAAAATTCTTTTCCATATAGTCGGAAAGCTCTTTTGCAGTGGACTCAATTATTTTGGCTTCATTAAACATTGGTATGCAAAGTGAAATTCTCATGCTAAACCTTTCTGTAGATAAAAAAGTCTATCTCAATTTCGCTTTCAAGATGGGAAAGCGTACTTAGTTTTTCTTTATCCTTTTGGGATGTTCTGTAATAATAAGGGGTCATGGAAAAAAGATTTAAAATATCTTCATTGCTCCTAAGGCTTATATCAAAGGAGAGATTTTCCTTCCTCACAAGCTCAAAATCGGAGGATGGCATATCTGCTCTTTCATCATTCATATAAATGTCGTCATAGAGCACCTTTTTCAGTCCCAAAAGATGCTTTTCTCCTGCCGCGGCAATTATGAGATATCCTCCGCGCTTCAATACTCTTGAAAACTCCTTCTCGGGACATGGAGCGAATATGCTTGTAATAATATCGATATTCTCTTCGGCAAACGGAAGCGAAAAAATGCTCGAAACAGCATAAATATTATTGCAAAGTGCCTCTTTTTTTGCTCTTTTTGCTCCGTGGCGAACTGCGTGCTTTGAAATATCAATGCCGTAAAATGACAAAGACGGAAGTGCACGGGCAAAGGATGAAGTATAAAATCCCTCGCCGCAACCCGCATCCAGCACAATCCCATCTCTCTGCGCAAAGCTTTTCAGTATTTCGCACATTTTTTCTGCAATTGGGTCATAATAACCGCTATCAAGAAAGGCGGAGCGATATCTGACACATTCCTTTGAGTCTCCGCCCCCCGCATGATCACGGTCAAGATTTACATAGCCCTCCGAGGCTATATCAAAGCAATGGGACTTTATTTCTTTTTCGCATACAAGTGACGCACCGTTTGCAGATAAATTAAGCTTATTTTGGCAAATCGGGCATATAAAGCAGTTGTTTTTCATTTTAATTATCTATCCTTGTGAGCTTTGCATGAAGAGCATATCTGCCAAGCTGGGTAGTATTTGTACAGGTCGAGAGAGTCAGGATAATATCATCCTCACTAAAGGTGACATCCTTTTCATAGATGGAATTGCCCTTCATTTCGGCGGCGAAATTCAAAAACTCCTCTTTGGAATTGAATTCGGTTTTAAAATACTGGTAGTCTGCGGTGGTTCTGTAAACCGAAAAGACCTCAAAGGTATATATTCCGTCAAAGGCATAAAAAATTATCGGGGTATTTCTAAAAAAGCTTTCGTTTTTATAGAATTTGGTAACGTCTCCGAGCATGGAGCCATTTGACATATTATGTCCATAGATAACGATATTCTTATTTTTACCGATGCTGCGGAGATTTCTGTAATCCATAAAGATCGTGCCGCTTTTGAGAGTTTTTTTATCAAAGCTGTGGTCAAGATAAAACTCGTTATCGGTATAGCGGGTCACGGGATAGCTAATCTTTGTTCCCTCGGCATACATAAAACCGACGATATCGCTATTTTGAGTGTGCAGAGCTTCAAGCTTGGATCTCATGCGCTCAAATTCCATATTATATTCCGAATTTCCCTCGGAATATAATTTATTTATTTCCGAATCATCGAGCTTTATCGCCTCGGCAAAGATCGGAATTGCAACGCTTTTTTGCGGGAGCTTCATTTTTGAGACATTGTCGTCTACCATTGCCTTATCATTTCTTTCAAGATCGAAAAATTCATCCGAAAGCGCAAGATATATATCATCTGCTCTGTTATACTCCCTCATATTATTGACAAAGAGATAAACGCAATATGCAAAAACGGAAAGGCAGAGGAATATGAGCAGTATTCTCACAAGTCCATAAGCCGAAATGCCACCGCTTGTCTTCATAGGAGGCGCAATATCGTCCGGGGTCAGTTCTATAAGAGATTTCTCAAAAACAGACATCTCTTCAGCCTCGGTATATATTTCTTCCCTTTTTTTTCGAAAAAAGCCCATATTTTCTCCTTCCTTTTTTATTACGTATATATTATATTATAAAAACGGCACAAATACAAGATATTTTTTTAATTTATTTTTCTTTCTCCGCTATTGGAAGCTCAAACCAGAACGTGCTTCCAACGCCAACAGTGCTCTCAACTCCGTATGTTGCCTTGTGCGCCTCGAGAATGCTCTTTACGATAGAAAGACCAAGACCCGTACCGATTGTTGTGCGCTTGTGTATCTTATCGACCTTGTAATATCTGTCCCAAATAAATGGCAGTTCCCGGGGAGATATTCCCTCGCCGCTGTCCGAAACCGAAAAACGAAGTCTGTTGCCGATCTTATGGAGTCTAACCTTAACTTCCCTGCTCTCGCCCGAATAGTTAATGGCATTATTTATCAGATTATAAACAACTTGAAGCATCATGGTTCTGTCGGCATATATATCACTATCGCCATCACATTCAAATTCAATATGATACCCGTCCTTTTCGGTGAGCTTTTCATATCGGAGCATGGTAGCTCTGACGGTTTCCGTCATATTGAAAATTTCCATATCGGGCTTTCTTGTTCCCGCCTTTATCTTTGAAAGATCAAGCATATCTCCAACAAGCTCCGATAGGCGAGTTGTTTCCTCAATGACGATCTGAGCGTTTTCAGGTGTATTTTCCCCCGGAATATCGCGCATTATTTCGCTATATCCTCTTATCATGGTAAGCGGCGTTCTCAGATCATGAGAGATATTTGCAATAAGCTCCTTTTGAAGCTTATCATTTTTTGAAAGCTCGGAGGAAGCAAAGTTGAGGGCATCCGAAAGCTCCTTTATTTCTTTGTATCCCTTTCCGTCAAATACCTCGTCATAATCTCCTGCTGCAAGTCTTTTTACAGATCTGTTCAGCTTTATTATAGGAGTTGAGATGACCCTTGACATAAAGAGCGAAAGTATAAGAGCACCGAAAATTAGTATCATGGCTATCCATCGATACTGAACCGAATAGGTTTTAACTATGGCACTGACGGGAGCAAGCTCTGAATCAAGGAAAAGTGCATAGAGATTACCATCCGTCCCCTTAAAATTCTTAATAAATATAGTATTGAGCGAAGTGCCCTTTATCTCGCCTTTTGTGAGAAATGCGTCCGGTGAATATGTTTCCGTATATTCTCCGCCGTTTGCTATTGCTTCGTTATAAAGGTTGCTGAAGCTTCTTGCTGTCATGTGATGTATCATACATCCGCTTGAGGCATCACAGCTTACTATTTCCTTGGCACGGCTTCCGGATATCTGATAAAGAATTATGCAGATGGAATAATCACCCGAGAAAGTATATGCGGTATGCTCAAGGTCATTTTTTTCTATATTTGATTCTATAACCGAAGCGGTGAGCTTAAGCTCCTTCATTTTTGCACTTTCATAGAAGTTGCCAAGCAAAAGTACCTGGAATATCCATACCACAGCCAGAATAAAAGCCACAAATAACGCAAGAAAGGCAAACAGGTTCCACCTGATGCCCATTCCCTTGCTTTTATTATCGCAAAATTTTTTTTGCATATTTTTGCCCACGATTCCTTTCATATGGCCTCAAAACGGTAGCCAACACCTCGCAGCGTTACGATATATCTGCTGTACTGACCAAGACTTTTGCGAAGAAGCTTAATATGTGTATCGAGAGTTCTTGCGTCTCCGTAAAAATCGTATCCCCAGACCTCACTCAACAGTTTTTCGCGGGAGAGGGCAATATTCTTATTTCTCAGCATATAGAAAAAGAGTTCATATTCCTTTGGTGACATTTCAACTCGTTCACCATCAACATAAACAAGTCTTGCGGTAATATCTGCGCGAAGTCCACCGCCATCAAATTCGACTATTTCGTTATTCGGACGGCTAAGATCTGTAGGATTTGATTTTACTCTCTTCATAACCGCCTCTATTCTCAGCATAAGCTCCTTTGGAGAAAAGGGCTTGACCACATAGTCGTCAATACCAAGCTCAAAGCCGTTTATCTTGTCATATTCCTCTCCCCTTGCGCTTAGCATGATGATGGGGGTTTGAGATATCTTTCGTATTTCACGGCAAGCAGAAAAACCGTCAAGCTCCGGCATCATTATGTCCATGATAATGATATCGAAAGTCTGACGGCGGCAGAGGAGAATTGCCTCCATCCCGTCGGGGGCTTCTGTAACGCTATGTCCCTCAAAGTTCGCATATTTCGTTATCAGCTCCCTTATTCTTGCTTCATCGTCAACTACAAGTATATTATACATATTGCCTCCTTTAGGAGAGGGCGGCAGGCTCTGCCGCCCTTCATTTTTCGTATTATTCGAAGGAAACCTCATTTGCGTTTTCGGGAATATACTCACGGAGAGTGAGATTTGCATCCACAAATCTTCCGCCTCTTGCAACAGTAACCTTTACCGTGTCTCCAACCGAGCAGCCGTAAAGTGCTTCCTTAACACCCGCAGAGGTGGATACTTCTTTACCGTTTATAGAAACGATCCTATCGCCGTTTTTGATCTCGTCCGTGTATTTGGATTCATAAACATAGACACCAAGAGAGCTTACCCTATATGAAGCGGCAGTAAACAGATCACCGATATCTATAAGCTCAAGTCCGTGGTCAACTCTTCCTCTTACATAGCCGTAATCCATAAGCTGGAGCACGATATCATATGCGGTATCTATCGGAATTGCAAATCCGAGGCCTTCAACATCAGTTCCGCTTGATTTTGCATTGACTATGCCCACAAGCTCTCCGTAAAGATTAAACATACCGCCGCCGGAATTACCCGGATTTAC
>CAYPKQ010000015.1:0-20459 GCA_964411355.1 uncultured Lachnospiraceae bacterium | reverse complement strand
TTACAAACTTGCGTTTCGCTTACAATTGTTGCACCTCGTTTTACAAATGCGACATCTCGTTTTGCTATTAAGCAATCTTTTATAGCTTACTGCCATAATCACAAACTCCTTTTCGCTCTAAATGTTGTTATATCACATAAACGTGAATTTTTCAAGATATATGGAATAATTGACTCGTAAATTTCGATAAAAAGTAAAAAAGGCGAACCCACACCCGTTAGGATGCAAGTTCGCCATATAATATCAGTTATAAATCAGTTCGCTTTTTACGATTTTTTCAGCACGGTTGTACATTGTGGACATATCTGGCTGACCTAAACGAGCAGGCACAGAGCCGCCTTGAACTTGTTATCGAGCAAATGAAGGTGTCCGAGGGCATAACGGAGGATATGAAGCAACACGACCAAATGGCGTGGGTGGGAGCTATGAACATCATGTACCATCAAGGCAAATGGTGTTGAACAGAACGGGGCGATGCTCCTTGATATTATCTCTGTGCATACGTCCCCATCCACCGATAGATCTGTTTTCTTCTCGACAAAGTTTGTCTCAAAAAATCATAAAACTATCAGTTAAAAGTCGCCTTTTTTCTGAAGATTGCATAAAGCTTTGAAACATCAGAGTAATTAAACTGGCCGTCGCCGTTTATATCAGTATCGATATTTTCGGAAACGGTTGTTTTTTTACGGAAAAGAGCATAAAGCTTTGCAACATCGCTATAATCAAATTTTCCATCGCCGTTTACGTCTCCGGGAACTTGGTCTGTGACGGTCACCGCCGCATAGCTACTTTCAACATTGCTGAGAACATCGCCCTGTTCAGTGGTTACCATAACATCCTCAAGCGAAAGAACTCGCTCGCCAAGCTCTGCATTCTTTGAAACCTCTACCGTTACGGTTACGACCTCTGTTTTTTCAGAATCGATCTTCGACCAACCGCCAATTATAGAAACTGTCCACTTGCCGTCGATCATGTCAACATTTACATCCGTGCTTGCAGCTTCGACATTTATGATTTCAAGTCCGCTCAAATTGGGAAGCTTGAAGGTAAATCCATCATATGTTCCCGAAAGGTAAACTTTGTACTCAAACTGCGAGCCGAGAACAGCAATTTTCTTTGATTCGGTGTAAATATTTGCCTTGTCAGGCTCCTTAACCGTTACGTTACACTTTGCAACAAAGGCATCATCGATTGTTTTTACTCCGATCACAGCTGTTCCGGCTGCAACAGCTATAAATTCGTGACCGCTCAAATGAGAAACCAATTCCACAACTTTATTATTTGCGGTAAACCAAATAAGCTGCATACCCGAGGCATTTTCAGGCAAAATATTGGCTTTTATATCAATTTTTTCCCCAACGGTAACGGTTACTTCTGTTTTATCAAGGGTAAGACCTGTCATTTCAACATCGCTTACCTTTATTGTACAGGTGGCAGACTTATTTCCGTCAAGAGCTGTTGCGGTGATCACAACAGTACCTACTTTAACGCCTGTAACGGTTCCGTCCTTGACGGTAGCAATGCTTTCATCGGATGTTGTCCACACAATATCCTTATATGTGGCATTCTCGGGATCGAAAATTACATTCAATATAATGCTTTCTCCAACCTTGATATCTGCATTTGTCTTATCCAGCGCAATTCCGTTTACGGGTGATCTGTTGGCATATTTGTATTCCTCAAATTCCCAAACATTTTCGAGAGAATACTCATAAACAGTATTATCAGCATTTATTCTTTCGGTCGTATAGCTGCAATCTCCAACAGTCATTTCGGAAATACTGCGCTCGGGATCATAAAGAACAACATATGATGAGCTTCTTGTATTATACCTTGTTGAAGAATATGTATTTATTCCGTAACCGTCCTTGGGCATGCCCTTATATACAAAAATTCCATCCGCTGCCACAAAAGTGAACACAGTATTTTCGCTTGTTTGAACAGTTGAATTACCAATACGTCCTTTACCGCCCTCAAAGGTGTAACCTGTATATATACCTGCATTGGTCAATGTCGGTCTCTTAGTTCTGCTTAAATTATACGAACCATCGTCATTTTTGGAATCAAGCGCATAAAAATCGGTTGGAACGACAGCATTACCATCGGAATCTACAATTCCTTCTGCATTCAGATAATCAATAATTTTAGCTCTTAAGCAAGCCTTGAAACCGTCTGTGCTCATATATGCTTCTCTTTTTGTGTCGTCGAAATAGTAAGCATATTTAGATATATTGGCATCACCACCATAAAGGACATCAATATAATTGCAGAAAGCTTCAAATTCAATATCCGTAAACTCAACACCGTCTATAGAATCTATAGCAATCTCCTTAAAATTACCCGTCTTATCAACCAGTGCTTTGTCAACTATAATCTGATCATCTCTAACCGCAAGATTTGAGCTTTCAATATCAAAGGCTACAAAGTCATATGTTCTTAAAAGAGGCAACCCGTGTATAAGATGCCCTGCAATTGCATAGCCCATAAAGTCTGAACAAGCATCTGTAACACCGAAATCAAGAATATCATTCCATCCATTGTTATATAGCAAAGAAACATCATTTCTATCAATCCCTCCGTCTCCATTGACATCGCGACCAATAAAATCAATATGCGGCTGTTTTATTTGAGCGCTATTAAAGCTTCTCGTACCGTAATATCCCAAAAGGTTGTAATAATTCCAGCCACCTATCTTATAGACTGTATCACCAATTTGTGTTTGCGAATCAAGATAAAGATCAGAGTCTTCGTAAGCTTCTTCACCCTTAATCGCCCATTGAACTTTACCTTTAACAGATTTTGCAACTTCTTTTACATCAATTGTATGAGTAAATCTGTTGTAGGAATACAAATACCAGAGCCAAGAGGCGGGCTTTAAAACTGCGCCCTTAAAAACATAGTCATTGACATTTGGTCTAACAGAGCCTGCCAATAAATATCTTGAGCCATCTGCTGTGGGAACGCCGGAAAGTATAAATTCATTGCCATTCTCGGTATTGTTATCATAGTCCTTAACTTGACCTACATAGCCAACATAATATGGTCTATAAATAGCAGCATCAAATATGCCGTCATTATCATAGTCAAGAGCTGTTATTTCACAGAATTTGTTGTTTGCAATAGCAATCACAGCATTAAGGTCTTCCGTACCGAGAACAGAAGATCCGAAGAAAATATCTCCTTGCTCAATTATCCCAAATGAGGACATTTCGTCAAAACGAGCCAAAGCACCATCAATTTCTTCTTGGTTTGCTTTAATATATTGACCGTTAGAATTTTGCTTATAATACGCTCCATTCATACTGTAAAGAAGAATGCTTCCGTATTCATCAACTATATTTCCGTCTACATCAAGCACCTGTTTATAAACCGGAACAGCACGATCCTCACCAAAATCATAATAGAGAATCAAGCCGCTTGTACCGGTCGGGTTCTTATGATCGGCTGTTTTCCTTGATACTAAATTATAAGAATTTTCGCCGAAAGTAAGAAAGAAATCTGCTCTGTAAGAATCCTCGATATAATCGTAAGTAATATATGTTGCAGATATTTCTGAATGATCGCCATAATTTATAAATGTTATGGCATTGCACTGTTTTGCGTTTTTAAGTGTACCGTCCTCCAACGTAAGGCTGAAAGCATATCCAAGATAATCCGCAAAATCGCCCAAAATATATTCTGAAAATTCAGAACATTTTACATAAACACAATTATCAACATCCGCTCTGTAATCTTTGCCAATAGGAGCAAAAGCAACGTATGTGTTATTAGTTACTTTTTGTGCTCCTTCAATATAAGCACCGGGGATAACAGCAGAGCCTACCACCACATCGGGAGTAGCAACGAGCTTATAAAGCCCTGTTGTTTCTTCTGCAGATGCACCGAAAGAAAAAGTAATAGCCAATGTTAAAGTCAGCAATAAATAAGTCAATAATTTTTTCATAATAATCTCCTTTTTTCTTGGATATTTTATGGTATTTATTATACCACTCTTTCATAATTTTGTCAATGGATTTACAAAATTATAGCAAAAAAGAAGGCTCGAAATCGAGCCTTCTTGAATTTTTTGTGTATAAATATTAGTAGCAAACGCCCTGCCACTTCATTGCCTCGTAAACCTTTTCGAAGCCAGCGATATTTGCGCCTGCAACAAGGTCACCGTCCATGCCATACTTCTTCGCAGCCTCATAGGAGTTCTTGAAGATGTTTGCCATGATCTGCTTAAGCTTTGCGTCAACCTCTTCTGCTGTCCAGCTATAGCGCATGGAGTTCTGGCTCATTTCAAGACCTGAAACCGCAACACCGCCTGCATTTACAGCCTTTGAAGGAGCGATAACAGCGCCGTTTGACTTAAGATATGCAACAGCCTCAGCAGTTGTAGGCATATTTGCAACCTCAACATAATACTTAACGCCGTTTGCGATAATATTCTTCGCATCATCAATGCCAACCTCATTCTGGGTTGCACAAGGCATTACGATATCAACCTTCTGCTCCCAAGGTCTCTTGCCTGCATAGAAAGGAACGCCGAACTTATCAGCATAATCCTGAACCTTATCTCTGCCGGAAGCTCTCATCCGGAGCATAAAGCCGATCTTTTCTTCGGTATTAACACCGTCTGCATCGTATATGTAGCCATCGGGACCGGAAATTGTTACAACCTTACCGCCAAGCTCTGTGATCTTCTTAACAGTACCCCAAGCAACATTACCGAAACCTGAAACTGCAAAGGTCTTACCCTTGATATCATCACCAAAGGACTTAAGCATTTCGCAAACATAATAAACTGCGCCAAAGCCTGTTGCCTCGGGTCGGATAAGAGAACCGCCTGAGGGGATAGCCTTACCTGTAAGAACGCCTGTAAACTCATTGCGAAGTCTCTTGTACTGACCGAAGAGATAACCGATCTCTCTTGCACCAACACCAAGGTCGCCTGCAGGAACGTCGGTGTCTGCACCGATGTGCTTAGCAAGCTCTGTCATAAAGCTCTGGCAGAAACGCATGATCTCTCCGTCGCTTCTTCCTCTGGGGTCGAAATCGGAGCCGCCCTTACCGCCGCCCATGGGAAGCCCTGTAAGGCTATTTTTGAATGTCTGCTCAAATCCGAGGAACTTCATGATCGAAGCGTTTACAGAGGGATGGAAACGAAGTCCTCCCTTATAAGGACCGATTGCAGAGTTGAACTGAACTCTGAAGCCGCGGTTTACCTGAACATTGCCGTTATCGTCAACCCAAGAAACTCTGAATGTGATCATGCGCTCGGGCTCAACCATTCTTTCGATGATGCCTGTCTTTTCGATGTCGGGGTTCTTCTCAAGCACGGGCTCAAGTGACTCAAGAACCTCCTTTACCGCCTGAAGAAATTCGGGCTGGTCGGGATCACGCTTCTGCGTGTCCGCATAAACTTTTGCGAGATACTGATTCTTAAAATCCATTATAGTATATCCTTTCAAAAAAATTAACTGAATTTGCTTGTTCGGGGTGACAAAAATCGACATCCTTTAAACATATTTTATATTGTATCACATCTTTTTTAGTTTTTCAAGTATTTTTTTGCAACTTTTTGTGTTTTTTTGAAATTTTATAAAAGAAACTTGCAAAAAAGAGACTTTTTGTGGTAATTTATACAGAAAAGATTGATATTTTTGTATCAATACCCGTTTGGCATCCGCAAAAGCACGGATTTTTTGCGACAAACACCGTTTGCAAGAATTTTTTTCAAACTTGCAAAACCTTTTTAAGCTTCGCATAGGTAGCCATCAGCTTCTTCGTGCCGACTTTGTCAAACATTATCTCATAAAGAGTATCAGCTCCCATGGGCTTAACAGAAAGTATCTCACCTTCGCCAAATGTCATATGCATTACTCTGTCTCCCTCGGCAAACAGAATGAGAGGTGTTTTCGGACCGCTTCTCATAAGAGGTTTTCCTACCGTTATCTCTTCGTTTCTGAACTGTTTTTGAGTGCGAGGCTGAGTGCCAATATACTGCGCTGCTCCCTCTCCTTCTTCCTCGATTAGCGCAGATGGGATCTCATCGACAAATCTGGATTTTGGGTTATACTGAGTTCTTCCGTAGAGAAGTCGGCATTTTGTGTGAGTTATAAAAAGCCTTTCCTTTGCTCTTGTGATTGCAACATAAGCAAGTCGTCTCTCCTCCTCCAGCTCGGTAGGATCAAGTATCGACTGCATTCCGGGGAAGATACCGTCCTCAAGTCCCGGCAGGAAAACAACGGGAAATTCAAGACCTTTTGCGCTGTGGATCGTCATAAGCACAACAGCATCGGCATTTTCATCATATCTGTCAACATCCGCAACAAGAGCGTTTTCCTCAAGGAATCCCGTAAGCGAAGGCTCTTCGGTATTCTGCTGATATTCAATTACGTTAGAAATAAATTCTTCAAGGTTTTCGAGTCTTTCCGCCTCCTGCTCGCCCGCATCTATCAGCATTTGCTTATAGCCGGTTCGCTCGAGAGTTTCTCTTACGAGAACATCAAGGGAAACTTCCTTTGCAAGCTCGCTGAGGCTTTCGATCATTTCCGCAAAATCATCAAATCTTGATTTATAATTTGCAAGTGCGATATATCTGCCGGAATTTTCTATTACCTCAAAAAGGCTGATTCCCTCCGCATCGGCAATATCGACAACCGCCTCTATCGCCTTTGCTCCGATCTTTCTCTTAGGTTCGTTGATAATTCGCAGCAGTCTTTCTCTATCGGCATGGTTATTTATAAGCTGGAGATATGCAACGATATCTCTGATTTCCTTTCGATCCGAGAATCTGACACCGCCCAGCATTCTATAAGGTATTCCGCTTCTCGCAAAAACATTTTCAAGGTTATTTGACTGTGCATTAACCCTATAAAGAACGGCAACATCCTTGAATTTTCTCTCTCCCGAGGAGACCAATCTGTTTATAGTTTCGGTTATATATCTTGCTTCAAGATTTTGATCGTCAAGGCGGCGAAGACGTATCTTTTCACCTTCCCCTTTGGCTGTCCAAAGCGTTTTTCCCTTTCTGCCGCTGTTGTTTTTGATGACCTCATTTGCGGCACTCAGAATATTCTGCGTACTGCGGTAATTCTGCTCAAGCTTTATCACCTTTGCATCTCTGTATGTACGGTCAAAATCAAGGATATTTTCAATGGTAGCTCCGCGGAATTTGTAAATACTCTGGTCATCATCACCAACGACCATAAGATTTCTGCTTCCGTCGGAAAGGAGCGATGTAAGAACAAACTGTGCTCGGTTAGTATCCTGATACTCATCAACGCAGACATATCTGAAGCGTCTCTGATAGTATTCCCTTGCCTCGTCATCGCTTTGAAGAAGTCTTACCGTTTGCATTATGATATCGTCAAAATCAAGAGCATTGGAATCCTTTAGAAGTCGCTGATATTCTTTATAAACCGCCGCAATCTTGGAAAGTCTGAAATCCGATGCCGCTTCATTCTCAAATGCCGCAGAATCCATAAGGCGATCCTTTGCGCGGCTGATCTCATTCATAGCCGATTTGATCGGGAGAATTTTTTCGTCAATGTTCAGCTTTTTAAGGCATGATGAGATAAGCTTTTTAACATCATCTGTATCATAAATAGTAAATCCCTCGTTATAACCAACACGGGATCCGTATTTTCTTAGGATTCTCATGCAAATAGAGTGAAATGTACCTGCCCAGATATCGTTTGCAATACTTTCGTCATTGGAAAATGCGGCTGCAAGTCTTGTTTTCATCTCATTTGCCGCTTTATTTGTGAAGGTAATGGCAAGCACCTGCCAGGGCGGACATGGGCGGCTTATAAACACCGGCAAAAGCTGCTCTATCTCCTCTGCGGGCAGCTCAAGTGCACTTTCAAGGCTTGCCACCTGTGCATCATTCATTCCCTCCGGAACATTTTCACTATAATACGCATTGCCGTATTTTATTATAAAGGCTATGCGCTTAACAAGAACAGTTGTCTTTCCGCTTCCCGCACCCGCAAGGATAAGAAGCGGCTTTTCTGTTGTGAAAATCGCCTCTCTTTGCTTTTCGTTAAGAGAGGAATATGCCTTATCAAAAAGCGCGCGCTTTGCCTTTAAATATCTTTCCTTTATTATTTCGGTCATGGCTCTTCCCTTTCAAAATTGTATCCTATATATTATACACTTTTTTCCCTTTCCGTGCAATAGAAAAACACAAAAATTTTTATATTATTAAAATATAAATTCGGAGCACCGCAAATGCGGTGCTCCGACAAAATTATCTGTAATTGTCCTGAGAATTTTTATTCTGATTCTGATTTTGATTCTGATTGTTCTGGTTCTGAGTCTTATTCTGGTTGTTCCGGTTCTGATTCTGGTTCTTATTCTGATTATTTGACATTTCGGTTAACCCCTTTCTTTAGCTTCGTAATCTTTTCAATTACAAAAGGAGTTTTTCCACTATCGCACAAAATTATTCATTACTCACAAAATGTTTAAAGTTTATATTTTTTGAAATTTCAAACAAATTCTGCATAAAGCAGAATGAGAATATCATTGCAAGAACAAGGTCGAAGAACCAAACGGCTTCAATTCTATACCACATCGAAATGAAATACAAGGGAACACAGCTGCATTGAAGCACTCCGAATATTCCGGTAAGTATAAGAGGTCTTGTTAGCTCTCGGTGAAGCTCCTTTGTTGCCCTTTCCGGGTCAAAGGAATCTGTCCCCTGCATAAAATACCCGGTATATTTAACGGCGATATCACGTGCCAAAATCATCAAGGATATAACGGTCAGTATGCTTGCCACTCCAAAAAAAATTGAATTTGAAGTCATCCGCTCCCATGCGGCATAGGCATCGGAATTTCGCATTATCTGTTCCTTTATGTATTCGCTATTGAATTTATATCTTGAAATTTCAAGTACGGCTGATGAAAGCGTCATAAATATTGAGCTCACAAAGACAAAAGTCCATTTTGAAGAATATTTGCGTGTTCTATAGGATGCAATTATCAATATAATCCCTGCTATTGCGCTTGGGACTATATTGAATTCGTCAAAATACAGATTGGTAAAAAAGAAAGCACCGCAAACGAAAAGTATTATTTCAAGTGAAACAAATTTTTTTAAAAAATGAACCTTATCGGGAAGCACCTCGGCTGCGTATTTTTCCTTTAAAGCACCGATAAAGCCCTTATCACGCATAATGCCCGCATAATATTTTATGGCAAGCACAAGCCAGATAATGCCCGCAAAGAACACGAGGAAAACAGCCACTGTTCTGAAAAGGTACACAAAATCATAAATAGCTGAATTACTGTAACCGTGCTCAAAAAGTGAAGTAAGCTCAGGAAGTACCGGTGTCACAGCCTTAAAAAGCACGAACATTACCGTTGCACGCTGGATTTTTTCGGTATTCGAAAGAGCCCTCTCGCAGCGCATTCTTCTTTTCATTTCTCGTTTCTTGAATGCCTCAATGCCTTTTTCGTCTGCATTCTCGGGCATTTTTTTAGGCACGAAACGGCGTCTGCCGAGCACATATTCTCCGTCAAGTCTTTCTCCCAGATACATAAGACCCGAGAATAGATAAAGATATCCGGGAACAACATAAATAAGGTCAAAAAGATTCATCACAAAGGTGAAAAGCAGCATACTGACAGGCATTTCCCTTTGAGATACCATTCCGAAAAGAACGACCAAAAGAGACAGCTTAATAAGATTGCATATTGCTGCCTTTTTAAAACAGTTTCTTGCTTCCTCGATCTTTTCGTTTATCTCGGAGAGCTGACTGAGTCCGAAAAGGATGAAAATATAACCGAAAACATCGGGAATAATGTCAATTATCGCAATATCGGGATTAAAAAGGAAAAATGCAGATATGATAAGCGATCCTATTCCCATAAACTTCTTTATTTTTGGTGTTTTCAAGGCTATAATTACCTCCTCTTCTTTTTATGTTTTTTCTTATTTTTCTTTTTTTCAAGATCATCTGCTATGCGCTTTTCGGCATAGCTCTTAGTTTTATCGAATATTTCCTGTTCTCTCTTTTCAGAGGCATCAAAAAGCTTATTGAGGAAAGGTATTCTCGATCGCTTTCTCAGAGCTTCTTCGTCGCCCTCCTCGCATATGTTTTTATAGCAAGAGTAAAAAAGAGCAAGATTCAGCACAATGATAATAAAGGGATAAAGCATTGCCGCCATTACGATATATTTTGTAAATGGCACGCCGAAATACCAGAAGAAAAGCACCGCTGCAAGAAGAAGCAGCTCAACTGAGGCAAAGACCGCATATCTTACAGAATTGAGCTCGATCTTTTTCACACCTACGTCCTTTGATATCTTGTGAACAGCGCGATAAATAAGAAAATGAAATACCACCGTTAGCACAAGAAAAACGGAATAGCATATATTACCGGCATTTTCTCCGAAGAAATCAAAGAACAGATAAGCAAGGCTTTCCGCAAAAGCTGAGACTGTCATTATTATTACCGCTAAATGTGCATGAAAAAATTTCCTTTCATAATCCGCGAGCCTTGAAATTCCCGCGAGCATTACGGCACATCCCGTTAATCTGAAAAGAAAGCCGAAGGAATTGAGGGACATAAGATATGTCATCGCATATCCGATAAACAGTAGTCCGAAGCCCATATGCTCTCCTTATTCTTCATCTGCGCCGTTATTTGCGCCGCAGCACTTCTTATATTTCTTTCCGCTTCCGCAGGGACAAGGATCGTTTCTGCCCACCTTTTCATCTTTTCTTATGACGGTGGTTCCAACCTTTTTCATTCCCTTTTTGGGGACACCACCGCCTGCAAATCCTGCAGTGGTGGGCTTTGCAACAGCAACACGCTTTACAGCACTGTCATCAGCAAGTCTGAAAGAAAGAATGGTACGAACGGTATTTTCTCTGATCTCCGCAATCATCTCATCAAACATATCACCGCCCGCAATTCTGTATTCTCTTACGGGATCTCTCTGGGCATACGCCTGAAGTCCGATGGTGTCCTTGAGATCGTCCATAGCGTCAATATGCTCCATCCACTTAAGGTCAACATTGCGCAGAAGCACGCTTCGCTCGATCTCCTTAAAGAGCTCCTCGCCGGTTTCTTCCTTCTTTGCCTCGTATATATTCATTGCTCTTTCGGTAAGAAGAGCGGAAATATCTTCTCTGTCAAGCTTGTTAAGTTCATCATCGCTATATTTGAAATCATCGTCTGTGCAAAGCAGACCTCTGTAATGATTGCGAAGTCCGTCAAAGTTCCATTCCGCAGCACTTTCGCCGCCGATGAAGGAGGCAACATTCTCCTCAATTGTGGAGCTGATCATCTTTCTTACCGTCTCACCAACATCCTCACCGTCAAGCACGCTCTGTCTCTGCTTATAGATAATATTTCTCTGCTGGTTCATAACGTCATCATAGGTGATAACGTTCTTACGGCGCTTGAAGTTCATTTCCTCAATGCGCTTCTGCGAATTTTCAATAAGTCCCGATATCAGTTTAACATCGATGGGGAGATCTTCAAATGTATCCTTATTCTGAACCATGCCCAGCATTCTTTCACTTCCGAAAAGACGCATAAGGTCATCCTCAAGAGAGAGGAAAAATCTCGATTCACCGGGATCTCCCTGTCTTCCTGAACGACCTCTGAGCTGATTGTCGATTCGTCTCGATTCATGCCTTTCCGTACCGAGAATAAAGAGTCCGCCCGCTTCCCTTACTTTCTGTGCCTCGGGTTCAATCTCTTTTTTATACTTATCATAAAGCTCTCTGAAGACTCTGCGAGCTTCTTTTACCTCTTCATTATTATCTATCTCGGCAGTACCGGTTGCCATGGCGATAAGCTCTTCCTCAAATTCAAGACGGCGCATCTCCTGCTTTGCCATATATTCGGGATTTCCGCCGAGCATAATGTCGGTTCCTCTTCCCGCCATATTGGTGGAAATTGTAACAGCACCGAATTTTCCTGCCTGAGCTACGATCTCAGCCTCTTTTTCATGGTGCTTGGCATTGAGAACAGAATGTGCAATTCCCTCTCTTTTAAGAAGAGCGGAAAGCTCCTCACTTTTATCGATAGAAACAGTACCGACAAGCACGGGCTGTCCCTTTTCATGGCACTCTTTTATCTGGTTCACAATTGCATTATACTTCCCCTTAATGCTCGTATAAACAACGTCGTTTCGATCAAGTCTGATCATTGGCTTGTTTGTGGGGACTTCAACAACATCAAGATTATAAATCTCTCTGAACTCGCTGTCCTCTGTAAGGGCAGTACCGGTCATTCCCGAAAGCTTTTCATACATACGGAAATAGTTCTGGAAGGTGATGGTTGCAAGAGTTCTGTTCTCCTTTTGAACCTTGACTCTTTCCTTTGCCTCGATTGCCTGATGGAGACCGTTTGAATAGCGTCTGCCGGGCATAAGTCGACCTGTAAATGCATCAACGATAATAACTCCGTTTTCACCGTCCACAACATAGTCAACATCTCTGTGCATAATTCCGTATGCTCTTATTGCTTGATTGATATGATGGGAAAGCGTTGCGTTTTCCGCATCTGCAAGGTTTTCAATGCCGAAAAAGCCCTCGGCTTTTCTTATTCCCTCGGCCGTAAGGATAGCATTATTCGCCTTTTCGTCAACGATATAATCTGCATCTATATCGTCATTATCTTTTTTATCGTCAAGCTCCTTGATAACGAATTTACGGAGCTTACGCACAAATGCATCCGCTCTGTCATAAAGATCTGTTGACTGCTCTCCCTCACCCGAAATGATAAGAGGAGTTCTTGCCTCGTCTATAAGGATAGAGTCAACCTCGTCAACGACGGCAAAGAAGTGTCCGCGCTGGAAGGTATGCTTCTTATAGACAGCCATATTGTCACGAAGATAGTCAAAGCCGTATTCATTATTTGTTCCGTATGTGATATCGGAGGCATATGCCGCCTGCTTTTCTTCATTTGACTGACCGTGAACCACAAGACCGGTAGTAAGTCCCATAAAGGCATAAACTCTGCCCATTTCCTCGCTGTCTCGGCGTGCAAGATAGTCATTTACGGTTACGATATGAACGCCCTTGCCCATAAGCGCATTGAGGTATGCGGGCATAGTTGCAACAAGTGTCTTACCTTCACCCGTTTTCATCTCCGCAATTCTTCCCTGATGAAGGATTATACCTCCAAGCACCTGAACTCTAAAAGGACGCTTTCCGAGAACTCGGTCATCCGCCTCTCTCACTGCCGCAAAGGCATCCGGAAGAATATCGTCAAGAGTCTCGCCTTCCTCAAGTCTCTTTTTCAGAAGCTCGGTTGTCCCCTTCAGCTCCTCATTCGACATTGACTTATACTTTTCGGCAAGAGACTCTACCGCATCAGCCGTTTTCTGAAGCTTTTTTATCTGTCTTTCGCTATATGTTCCGACAATTTTATCAAGTAATCCCATTTCGGTTCTCCTTACAAGTAAACAATTATGTTTATTATAACATAATGCATCCCCAAATGCTACACTAATTTGTAAATTTTTATATTTACGAAAATTTTATTTTTTTCAACAAAACCCTTGAAGGTTTGGGAGAAATGTAATATAATATAATCATAACATATACGGAGATTTGAAATGGCAAAGATAAATATAGTTTTACATGAGCCCGAAATTCCGCAGAATACGGGTAATATAGCACGAACCTGCGCCGCCACCGGTGCTGCGCTTCACCTCATCCGTCCTCTCGGATTTGAGATCGACAATGCAAAGCTGAAGCGTGCCGGACTTGACTATTGGCATCAGCTTGATATTACATATTATGATGGTCTTGATGATTTTTTTGGCAAAAATCCCGATGCAACAGTTTATTATTTCAGCACAAAAGCACCAAGAGCCTATACCGAGATAAATTATCCGGAAAAGGTTTTTTTGATGTTTGGGAAGGAAACAAAAGGGCTTCCCGAACTGCTGCTTGAAAAAAATCCCGATTTTTGCGCCAGAATACCCATGAGAGACGGACTTCGATCTCTAAACCTCGCAAATTCTGCGGCGATCGCAGTATATGAGGTTTTGAGGCAGAAAAATTTTGAGGGACTTCGGGAGGACGGAGTGCCAACAACATTTGAATGGTGATTATATGAAAAAGGTCATGATAGCAATGAGCGGCGGTGTTGACAGTGCCGTTACCGCTCATCTGATAAAAAAAGCAGGATATGATGCGCTCGGAGCAACAGCGATAATGTTTGACAGAAATGATCCCCGTTTTGCCGCAGAGCAAAACAATGACATTTCGGATGCCAAAAGAGTTTCATCGCTTGTTGGCATTGAGCATTATGTTTTCGATCTTTCAAAGGAATTTGAAAAAGCCGTGATAGATGATTTTATAAGCTCATATCTGAATGGCTCAACTCCCAATCCCTGCATAGTCTGCAACAAAAAGATAAAATTCGGATCTCTTCTTGAAAAAGCCGAGGAGCTTGGATGCACTCATATCGCCAGCGGTCATTATGCCATAATCGAAAAGGACTGGGGCGGCAGATATCTTCTTAGAAAGGGCGGGGACACAAAAAAAGACCAGGCATATGTGCTTTGGCAGCTTTCACAGGATCAGCTCTCACGCACTCTGCTGCCTCTCGGTAATTTTTCAAAGGATGAGGTCAGAGAAATTGCTGCCGAAATGAATTTTGTTAATTCCCGAAAAAAAGAAAGCCAGGATATTTGTTTTATACCCGACGGAAATTATTCGGAATTTCTTTGCAGATTTGCCTATCTGAAATTTGATACCGGAAATTATATAGACACAGACGGAAATATTCTCGGGAAGCATCTCGGTGCCGTAAAATACACCACGGGTCAGCGAAAGGGGCTTGGCATTGCCTTGGGCGAGCCGATGTACGTTATAAGCAAGGATATGGCAGCAAATACAGTGACACTTGGACGTGAAGAAAGACTTTTCAGCCGCTCACTTGATGCAAAAAACATAAATTTCATCGCTTTTGATAAGCTATCATCCGATATAAAGGTCGAGGCGAAGATAAGATACAGCCACGCCACCGCAAAAGCAACGCTTTCCCAAACAGGAAAAGACGGCTTCCATCTTGAATTTGACGAGCCGCAAAGAGCAATAACCAAAGGGCAATCGGTCGTGCTTTATGACGGAGATTATGTTCTCGGCGGCGGAATTATCGAGTGATTTCGTAACATTGTATCATACGAAAATAATATTAACATTGATTTTCTCGGCACTGAGGTATATAATGTTGAAAATGTTTATGAAAAAGGGAGATCACTTATGATTATTACAGATTATTTTCGTTCAGAGCCGGATACTACATGGGAAATTGCAAAATCCTGCGGAATTACAAAGGGCACGATAAGGCTTCCCGAGCATGATGATTTTGATGTTACAAGACTTTCCCATCTTCGTGAAGTTTGCAAAAAATTCAACGACCACGGCATTGAGCCTATAATAATCGAGCCGCTTCCCAATTCACTGCATGATCATATAAAACTCGGTGACGAAAAATGCGACGAATCCATAAACAAATTCATAAAACTAATGAAAAATATGAGTGAAGTCGGTATCGAAACCGTTTGCTTTAACTTTATGGCACATTACGGCTGGACAAGAACCGAGCTTGACCTTACAGAGAGAAATTCCACAGTTACCGGCTTCAAGCTTTCATCATTTAGTGATGACGGATTTACTATAAGCCGCGAGAAAATGTGGGAAAATTATGAGTATTTTATTCGTGCCGTCATTCCTTATGCCGAGGAATATGGAATCAAGCTTGCGCTCCACCCCGATGATCCGCCACTTGACACTCTTGGCTCGGTTGGCAGGATATTCACAAGCCTTGAAGCAATAAAAAAAGGAATGAACATTATCCCTTCAAAAAATCTCGGTGTTACCTTCTGCCAAGCCTGCTATCATCTTATGGGCGAGGATCTTGAAGAAGCTATAAAGGCTCTTCGAGACAAAATATTCTTTGTTCATTTCAGAAATACAAGGGGAACAAAGACGGATTTCAGAGAAACCTTCCACGACGGCGGCGAAATTGACATGGCAAATGTAATGAATCTCTATATGGAAAACGGTATCGACTGTCCTATAAGAGTTGACCATGTGCCTACCATGCCTTTTGAGAAAAATTCCATTGCAGGCTACGATGCTCTCGGAAGACTTTTTGCCATTGGATATCTTAAAGGAATAATTGAAGCTACCGAAAGGAGTCCAAAATGAAAGCTGTTACATATGATACATTAACTTTTCCGGCGAAAAATGCTGTTCTAACTCTCCCAAGCGGTGAAAAGCAGCATCTCTCGTCATTTAAGCATCAGCCAATTAAATTCAGCTATGACACAAGCGGAATAGAAAGTACGGAGAATAATGGCGAAGAATTTGATGCGGTTCGCTTTTATCCCAAAGTACCCGGAAAATACTCTTTAAAAACCGACAACGATGAAATTGAAATTGAGGTTACGGATTCGGGACTTCACGGTTATGTCTCTGTCAGCAAAAAAGATCCCGGATATTTCAGATGGTCGGACGGAACTCCTCTTAATCTTTTCGGCATAAATCTTGCTTTTATTTCTCCCGTCCCTCACTCGGCAGGATATGAATTCGGGCTTTCAAAGGAAAGATGCTATCTCGGACTTCGCCAATACGAGCGTTGGTTTAAGCAATGCAGAGACAACGGAGTTAACATGGCGCGAATCTGGCTGGGTCACGAATATTTTTCTCCCGATACCGAAGATGCAGATAAGTTTATAAGTGCTCAATTTTCAAAAATCGAAGCCCTATTGGCACTTGCAAGAAAATACGATATAGTTTTAAAGCTCACCATTGATCAATTCAGATTTTTTGACTATGATAGAATTGCAGACTCCCCTTCCCCATCCGACGATATTTTCAGAAAATTCAATAAGAGACTTTATAAAAACGGAAAGAGATGTGAAAGCTCAGAAGAATGGATGAGCGAGCGCATATGGCGAGACGCTTGGATCGAAAAACTGAAAAATTTTGCCGTGAGATTTTCAGGACATCCCTCAATTTTCGGTATCGAGCTTTGGAACGAAATGAACTGTGTTTCTCACAAGTGGCTTCGTGATTGGAATGAAGAAATGCTAACTGTTGCAAAAGAGCTTTTCCCCGAGCATCTCATAATGAATTCTCTCGGCAGCTTTGATGCGGATGAGGTTTTTGAGCTTTATGAAAATTTCTGCTGGGATAAATCCTCTGTAAAACAGGTACACAGATATATCGATCAAGGTGCAAAATACGAAGTCTGTCACACAAGCGGCATAGACCTTGTAAGAGATGCTTGCCGCCGTCTTATGATCCCCGAAAAGCCTTTTATTTTCGCTGAGACGGGTGCTGTCAACCCTTGCCATTGCGGAACATTCTCTTATTACACAGCAGACCACAGAGGAACTATTTTCTGCGATGTTGTTTATACCCCTCTTTTCTGCGGCTCTGCAAGCTGCGGCAATATCTGGCATTGGGACGAAAGATATGTTGAAGCAAAAAATCTTTACCCCTATTTTAAACCTCTCGTTTCACTTTGCGAGGACATTATATTTGACGAAGAAGATTTTAAACCCAAGGTTTACGAAACAGATGACGTGATCTTGTTGCTTCTCTGCGGAAAGAGCAAAACCATCGGATATCTCAGAAACAGGCAGGACAATTGGGATGTTACATTGCGTGACCTAAAAGAAGCCTCGCCTGCAAATGCAATTTTTGACCTTGATATTTCCGGTGATCTCAATATTCAAAAGATCTGGAATGATGAAACAGGCACTCTCACTTACGAGAACGGAAAGCTGAATATCTCCGGACTAAATCACGGACTTTTAATAAAATTTCAATAATATTTTTTGGAGACTGTAATGATTTTTGAAAAGCAGATTCTTAATTTATACAAAGGCATGATGTACACCCGCTGTGACGATACGGAAACTGTTTTCTATTTTTCTGCAAAAGACTTTGAAGGACTAAACAGCGAGCCATATTCCTTTAAAAGCTCGGCAGGAAACACATTAAAGGGTTATATATATAACTACGACAACCCTATTCCCGATAGGCTCATTGTTTTTGATCACGGCTTCGGCGGAGGTCACAGAGCCTACATGAAGGAAATTGAAATGCTCTGCCGAAACGGATATAAGGTTCTATCATATGACCACACCGGCTGCATGGAATCGGAAGGTGAGGGCGCAAGCGGTCTTTCCCATTCCCTATCGGATCTTGATGACTGCATTTCATCAATTAAATCCGACGAAAGATTGGCAAGCTGCAAAATTTCTGTTATGGGACACAGTTGGGGAGCATTTGCAACTCTTAACATTCCCGCACTTCATTCGGAAATATCACATATTGTTGCCATAAGCGGCTTTGTTTCGCCAAAGAAAATGATATCGACCTTTTTCGGCGGAATTACGAAAATATACAGAAAAGCCGTTTGGAACTTTGAATCTGAAGCAAATCCAAGATATTCGAGCTTTGATGCTGTGGAATCCCTCTCAAAATCATCCGTAAAGGCTCTTCTGATTTATTCTGAAAACGATCCAATGTGCAAAAAGGAGCATTATGACATACTCAAAAAGGGACTTGAGGGGAAGAAAAACATCAGTTTTCTGCTTCTTAAAGACAAATATCACAAT
Source organism: uncultured Lachnospiraceae bacterium (assembly GCA_964411355.1). Classification (GTDB taxonomy): domain Bacteria; phylum Bacillota; class Clostridia; order Oscillospirales; family CAG-272; genus SIG710. The sequence goes on along the minus strand of CAYPKQ010000015.1, from coordinate 1,859 downwards.
CCCAACTACACAAGTGATGCTTTGAAGCATCTTAACGAGTTTTCCGATGCAAGGTCTAAAATACTGAGAAACAAAAAGTCTTCAAAAGAGGATAAAGCCAAATTTATTTCCTCATTTGATTTTGACAGAATGACTGCACAGGACGAGGCAGTTTGGGATAAAATCATTGAGCATCTTAATTCTTGAAAAAATTTAAAATTGGGACTGAGTCATCTGCTCTAATTGAGCATTTGACAAAGTCCCGTTTTTTGTTCAATAATTAAATGTAAATAATGCAACTAAACAGTAATTTATCGGTGCGGTGATAAAACGCAAATCTGTAGGGGACGTTGAGGTCGCCGTCCCCTACAAAATACATCTTCAACAGTTCGATAAATTACTGTTTAGCGGATCACTCTAAAAAAACCTCATGCTAAAACGATAGGGGCTGATAACTCAGCCCCATATCTTAATTTTTAATTCAAAAATCCGTTTACGATCTGCTCCACGGCTTCTTCCTCGGTGAGTCCCAAGGTCATAAGCTTTATGAGCTGCTCGCCTGCGATCTTTCCGATCGCAGCCTCATGGATGAGGCTTGCCTCGGTGCTGTTTGCCATGATCTCGGGAATTGCGCTGACGCTGGCATTATCCATTATAATGGCATCACATTCCGTGTGCCCTGCGCATTTATTATTTCCGTTGATCTTTGAAATGAATATCTGATGTGAGGTATCCTTCGCAACACTTCTCGAAACAACATTTGTGCTGGAATCTTCGCCGTTAAGGTCAACTGTAAATTCCGTTCTCGCATACTGTGCGCCATGAGTCATGAGTTTTTCATGAATGATCAGAGTCGAATCCTTTTCAAGTCTTGCATTGGTAATGCGATTTGTGGAGTCGATACCTTTTATCTGCGTAGTCTCCATTTCCATATAGCTTCCCTCGGAAAGATTGATGATGGTAGTAGGATTCATTACGTTTTCACCGCCTGCTTCCTCTTTTCCCCCCTCTCCGTAATGCTTTTCGATATATTTTAGCTTGGAATTTTTTCCAACGAAAAAGCTATGGATTCCGTCATGTGAGGATTTTTCCGAACCGCAATTATGGATTCCGCAGCCGGCAACAATGGTAACGTCGCAGTTTTCACCCACATGAAAATCGTTATAAACAAGATCATCAAGACCTGTTTTGCTTATAATTACGGGAATATGAACCTTTTCCCCCTTTGTTCCGTCCTTTATGAAAATATCGATTCCGGATTTGTCACTTTTCGTTACGATATCTATATTCTCCGTGGTATTTCTTGATGCAAGAGCCCCGTTTGCACGAATATTGAATGCTCCCTCGGGGATCGCACTTATACCCGCGATATTCTGAAGCAAATTTTTTTGAATAATATCCATAAAAGCACCTCCTTAAACTGTTTTGTCGGTAAGAACCTTACAAGCACCGGATGCTGTCATCATTTCGGGTAAAATATCTTCCTTTGCACCGCTCTTTTCAAGCCTTCCTCCTGCGATAACGATTATCTTATCGGCAATATTCAAAATTCTTTCCTGGTGTGAGATTATTATAATTGACCCATTTATATTGTCATGCATTTTTTCAAAAACTTTGATAAGATTATTAAAGCTCCAAAGGTCAATTCCCGCTTCCGGCTCATCAAAAACAGAAATCTTTGTTCCTCTTGCAATTATCATAGCGATCTCAATTCTCTTAAGCTCACCGCCCGAAAGACTTGCGTTAACCTCTCGGTTTATATAGTCTCTTGCGCAAAGCCCAACCTCGGAAAGATAAGCACAAGCCTCGGCAATGCTTATTTCCTTACCTGCGGCAATAGTTATCAGATCCTTAACGGTGAGTCCTTTGAAACGAACAGG
>CAYPKQ010000014.1:0-21164 GCA_964411355.1 uncultured Lachnospiraceae bacterium | reverse complement strand
TTTCTTTTGCCATTTGCTTTCGATTTCGGTAAAATTGTACTTCATTATTTGCTCCTATTTATAATATGTCTAATTTATTCTTCTTCAATTTCATTTTCGCTCTGCTCGTCGCACTTTTCACGGTAGAGCTTATCAAGATTGTAAAATTCTCTTGCCTCTCGGCTGAAAACGTGAACAACGACCCTTCCGTAGTCAAGCAGTACCCATGTTCCGTTTCCTCTTCCCTCATAGTTCAGCATCGGCACTTCACAAAGTCCAAGCTGATATTCAACTTCGTCTGCGAGGGTTTTTATATGAGTATTTGAATTTCCGTTTGCGAGGACGAAATAGTCCGAAATATCGGTCTTATCACCGACATAAAGAACCTTTATGTCCTTTCCCTTTTTGTTATCAAGAATTTCAGCCGCCTTTTCTGCGATGACCTTGGGGTCTGCGTTGCGAAGGCAGACAACATTCATATTTTCTTCCATATTTATATTCCTTTTCGTTATTATTCTTCGTTATCTTGAGAATTTTCATCCTCGGGAATGTCATTCTCCTCATTTTCAGGCATCGAAGGCTCTGTATCCTCCGATGCTTCCTCATCTGTTTCCGAAACTTCAGTTTCACTCGGAGCATCATTTATGACCGGATTTGAGCTTGGCTTCGTTGCGGGAATATAGATTCCGTCCTCATCAACCTCATTGCCCACATAAACATCGCTTCCGCTTTCAGTATTATAAATTTCAAGCATATAATCCACTTCGGGATTTGTGAACATTTTGTCCGGATCAAAAATGCTGTCGGGAATATCTCTTGAATAAACATTGAGATACTGATTTATAGCATCGAGCATAGCACTGCGGCTGAGAACATAATACCATGTTCCCGAGGTCTTATATTCTCTGACGCTATTTCCGGGCAAGGTCATCATGGTAAGCTTATCAAGATCAAGCGAAAGAACCTTTGTGCCAAAGAAAATGAATTCATTGAGTGTTAGGTTAGTATCAACATACTTAAGCACCTGTGTACCGACCTGAGTCAGCATAGAAGGGCTTATGCTGTCGATAAATTTCTTCATAAATGCAGTCATAAAGAGCTTCTGTGCATCTGTTCTGCCGATATCGGCATTGACATATCCGCTTCTGAATCTTACAAACTGCTCGGCTTTTTTTCCGTCAAGTGTCTGATATCCCTGCTTCAGATTAATGTAGAGACCCTGCTCGGGGTCACTATATGTCATATCTCGCGGAACATACATTTCAACGCCGCCTATGATATCGACGATATTTCTGAATGCAACGAGATTGATAGAGCCATAATAATCTATCTTTATGCATAGATTTTTTTCAAGAAAATCCGCAAGATCTTCAAGATCCCTCTCAAAATATCCGAGAGCACCGTTCATTTTATGGTAGCTTCCCTCTCTCGAATTGTATCTCGCATAAGTATCTCTCGGCATCTGAATGATATTGATGGCACCGGTGTTAGTATCAAACTGCGCAAGCATATTGACATCGGTAAGTCCTGCCGCTTTATCATATCCCACAAAGAGGAAATTATAAACACCTTCTTTTCGAACGTATTTTTCCTCTTCCTTTACTACCGGCTCAACCTTGTTGCCCTCATCATCCGTATCAGTTGCAACGTCTCCTGTATGGAAAGGTATTTCGGTATCGAGGGTAGGGTCGGCAGGCGAAAAATTCTTCGCTACTATTAAAATACCCACAACTATTGCGATAAGAGTAAAAATCGCAATTATAAGCACCTCATAATGCTTTTCTTTTTTTGGCATGAAATTTGAATTTCTGTAGTTCATTTATTCTATATCCTCGTGGGCATTTGGCCCTTATATTCAATGCTCTTTCGGGGCTGTTCGCTCCGAGATACTTAAGATCAGATGATTTCTTGCGGAAAAGGTATTCTCGTCGATCGTTATTCCCTCACAAAGAAGCTGTCTTATCGTCATGTCGAAGGAAAGCACAAGTGTTTTGTCAAGATGAAGATTTTTCTCCTCAAAGCTCATTTTCTCAGGCTTTGCGCCGTAAAAATACTCACGAAGGCGAATGCAATCCTCAAATTTTCTTCCCGCCTCAATATAATCGGCAAGATAAATGAGCTTTTCCGTTATGCTCATATCAGCCCTTCCCGTTGTGTGCCACCTCACCGCCTGAGTGACCTCTTTTTCGGCAAAAAGCGGATATTCGGTAGATATGACTGCCGCCGCAGTTATTGCGTGCAGAGTTTTTGGAGCGTTTTTTGCACAGCACGGAATAATTATACCAAGTTTTTCACATAATTGCAACTGTTTTTGGTAAGAAAATTCTTTTGTTATATCATGAAGTAATGCAGAGACTCTCAAAACATCCTCTTTTTCGGGAGCAAAAAGAGCACCGAGGCGCACCGCCTCCTCCTCAACTCCGAGAGTATGGGCAAGCCTATACCCCGACATGAGAGAGGATATTTCATTACGCAAAGCATCTATCATTTCTTTTTCAAATATAAGCTTTCTCTCTACATTATCCGCTTTTATAATTTTCAAATTATGCTCTTCCATATTTTGATTTTATATCATCCCATTTTGGAAAATCAATATCTGTACCATAATGATTTTTATAGCTTCTCTTAAATCTGTTCTTCCACTGTGCCCCCAAAGTACGAGTTTCCGGATTTTGATAAATCGTTTCTTCAAAAGCGGCAAGATAATCTTCTTTTGTCTCAAACATTTTTGTGTTCCCACGTGTAGTATACCAATTTCCCGGACGCATTTTCTGCAAAATTCCATTTTTGTATTGCACTGTAATCGGCCAATTATCCATAGTTTTGGTAATCTCCCAAATTTTTTTCAGCCATAAATCCTTTATAACAACATCACCTGTATCTTCATCCATAACATATCCGAATATCAAAAAATCCGTGTCTAAATGATATGGTTTTTCTATAAGTTCATTTACAAAGGCTTTGAAATCTGCAATATCAAAAGCTGGACCGGATTCCCTATTAAATGCTTTTATTTCCAGCAAATTTTTTGTGTGGTCTTCGGGGTTTAAGTATACATCAGGAGGCATTTGAGTATTTGGATTAGGGTCAAATTCTATCCTGCGTGCTTCAAGCCACCCCTCCAGCCATTCTTGCACGATATTTCCTACAACATCTTTTTTCTTTACAATAATACTGACATCACCCAAATGAAACCTGATTTGTCCCTTAACAGTTTTGATTTGTTCTTCATGTATCAATTTATCAAATATCTCACATGCTGTCAATTTCATTTTCTATTCCTCCACATTATGTCTCTCATACAATTTCAAAATTCTTCTTGAAACTGCTTTTATAACCGGTACAACAACCGTATTACCAAGCAGATCATACCCATCATCAACTGCTACATCGAATCTGAAATCTTCAGGATACCCAAACAACCGAAGACCTTCTCTGAGCGTTAAAGTTCTCAATCCTTTTCCGTCTGCAACATACAAATGCTGCATATCCATTGCAACCAAAGTCGGAGCTACATCATTGGGATCTAATATCTTACTGACTTCAAAAGACATTTTGCCGGCTACAATATTATAGCCAATCGGCAGTGAAACATCTTGCACTCTACTGTTGCCGACTTTTTTCTTTGGATGTTCTTTAACAACATATTTTTTATCAACCAGATCTTCAAGCATATCTTCAAGACACGGATCATCAAAAAAGGATCTGATAAAATCAATAGTAAGCGGCATTCCATCCATCCAGTCAATGCCATATATTTCTGCCCATTTCTTTTTTCTTCGCTCTTTAAGCATCTTATTCAGTAATTCTTTTTGGCGTTGAGAAACCGTACCTTTGTATTCAATATCCCAGCTATGAATATTGTTATTCCCGCCTCTTTTATCCTTTATTGACTTTCCGTATAACTCTTCAACCGTATAATGTGACAAAAGAAGCTTTGTAAATCTACTTTTCGATACAGGCAAGCCTTTTTCAAGAATGTCACCTAACTTTTTATGCGTTATTTCAAATTTTTCAAGATCAGGCTTTTCTTTCTTGGTTCCAACAATATAAATCCTCTTTCTTTCCTGCGGAACACCGAAATTCTTGGCATTTAATACTTTCCAATTGACCTTATATCCCAGAGCATCGAGATGCTGCAATATAGTCGAAAGAGTTCTTCCTATCTCATCTTTTGGTTTAATCTTATCATGATTTACAAGTCCCTCAACATTTTCAAGAACAAAACCAAAAGGTTTTTTTTCTTTCAAAATACGTTCGACCTCAAAAAACAAGGTTCCTCTTGTATCAAGAAAGCCTAACCTCTTACCCGCTGCCGAAAAAGCCTGACACGGAAATCCTGCAAGAAGAAAATCAAAATTCGGAATATCTTTTTCGTTTATTGCGGTAACATCTCCACTGATCGTTTCATTAGGATGATTTTGCTTTAACACATCAATTGCATAAGATTTTATTTCAGATGTAAAAACGCATTTTGTTTTATAGCCAAGTTCATCACAAGCCTGTTCAAAGCCTTTACGGATTCCACCAATCCCGGCAAACAAGTCAATGAATCTTATTACCTTTTCCATTGCTTAACCTCAACTTCAAAATTTCTTTGCACTTTTCATTCAAGATAGTCCAACCGTATATTTTCATTTGTAAAGTTCCTTCGTTTTGATATAGTCTATGACCGAAGGGGAGACCATACCTGAAAGCTCCTCACCGAGACTTATACGCTCTCTGATCTTGCTTGAGGAAATTTCGGTGGGCTTCAATGATATATGACGAATTTCCGCTCCAAACTGTTCCCTGTATATTCCGATTTTTTCCATAATTTTCATCTCGGAATCGGGATCGCTTTCACGGCTTACGCAAACAACGGTGCACATTCCGAAAATATCCTCGGCACGAACCCAATTTCCAAGCGTCAAAAACATATCGGTACCGAAAAGGATAAAAAGCTCATCATAGGGATACATTTTTTTCATCTCATCCAGAGTGATCGCTGTATAGCTGTCGCCTCTTACAATTTCCATATCGGATATTTCGTATTTAATGTCATCAAAGGCAAGACGGCACATCCGAAGTCTCGTCTCGGCAGGGGCAACACCGCTCATATCCTTTTTATGGGGAACAAAAGTGGGAATAATGAACAGCTTATCAAGCTCCATCTCGCCATAAAAAGCCTCGGCGGCTCTTATGTGCCCCATATGAGGAGGCGAAAATGTTCCTCCGAAAATTCCAATCTTCATTTTAGAGAAGAACTATCTTTCTGTTTTTCTCTTTTGAGGACTGACGATAAAGCACGAATTTCGTGCCCACAACGCAGACCACATCGCTCTCCGTTGACGCCGCAAGCTCCTCTGCCGCGCTTTTCGCACTTTCTGCGCTGTTATCAAGAACCTTCATCTTGATAAGCTCCTTTGCCTCAAGGGCATCGGAAACAGTCTTTATAAGATTTTCGCTTATGCCGCCTTTTCCAACCTGCATAATGGGCTCAAGCCCATTTGCCATGGCACGGAGAGCGGCTCTCTGTTTACTCGTAAGCATAAATCGGTATTCTCCAAATCAAATTCTTTTTGCAAATTCCGGAGCAAAAGCACGCATTGCCCTGCCTCTGTGGCTTATTTCGTTCTTTTCTGCCATGGTAAGCTCCGCAAAGGTCTTTCCGAGAGCCTCATAGTAGAAAAGAGGATCATATCCAAAGCCACCGTCACCCTTATATTCGGTGAGAATTATTCCGGGACATTCGCCCCGAACGCTGAAGTGCTCGCCATCCGGCATAGCGCAGGCAACAACGCTGACAAAAGCACCGCTTCTGTCATTCTTTCCTTCAAGCTCCGAGAGAAGCTTGCGGTTGTTCGCCTCGTCATCTCCGTGCTCTCCCGCATATCTTGCGGAATATATGCCGGGTGCTCCACCAAGAGCATTTACCGAAAGTCCGGAATCGTCTCCAACTCCGATATATCCGCGATCGGCAACCGCTCTCGCCTTTATCATTGCGTTTTCTTCAAAGCTCTCCCCATTCTCGACTATGTCTCCCTCAAAGCAGATATCATCAAGTGACAAGACCTTGATATCGGGGAGAAATTCCGAGAGAAGAGCCTGAAGCTCGGCAATTTTTTTGTTGTTTCTCGATGCAAGTACGATCTCCATTTTCCCCTCACTCAAAAAGTGCCTTTGAAAATTCCGCAGCATCAAAAGGCTGCATATCGTCTATCTTCTCGCCAACTCCGATGAACTTAACGGGAATACCCAGCTCATGCTTTATGGAAATGGCAATACCGCCCTTTGCGGTACCGTCAAGCTTATTGAGAACAAGACCTGTGATCTCAGCCGCATTCTTAAATTCCTTTGCCTGCATAATTGCATTCTGACCCGTTGTTGCATCAAGCACCAAAAGGTTTTCTCTTGATGCTCCCGGAAGCTCACGGTCAATAACTCTGTTTATCTTTGCAAGCTCATCCATTAGGTTTTTCTTGTTGTGAAGTCTGCCTGCTGTGTCGATTATGAGAACATCGGCTTTTTTGTTCTTTGCATATCCGATAGCATCATAAACAACTGCCGCAGGGTCAGCTCCCTCGTGCTGCTTAACCATATCAGCACCCGAGCGTTCGCACCAAACTCCAAGCTGGTCAATTGCCGCCGCACGAAATGTATCCGCCGCCGCAACTACGACCTTTTTGCCACTCGTTATGAGGCTGTTTGATATTTTTCCGATAGATGTAGTCTTTCCCGCACCGTTGACTCCTATAACGAGTACAACAGAAGGTGTCGTGTCCAGCTTCAGCGGCTCACCGTCTCCTATCATATCCTCGATAACGCTTCGAAGAGAATCCATGACCTCTTCCTTTTCCTTAAGTCTGCCGTCCTTTATTCTGTCACGAAGCTCGTCTATTATCATTTCTGCACTCGGTACGCTAACGTCCGCGCAAATCAGTAGCTCTTCAAGCTCCTCAAGAAGATCTTCATCAACCTTCACAAAGCTTTTTACAAGCTCATCTATCTGACCGAAAAGATTTTGCTTTGTTTTAGTAAGACCTGCCTTAAGCTTGTCCAAAAATCCCATCCCAGTCGTCTCCTTCCGTTTTTCTGATATCCGCAACATTGAGTGCAAGAACCTTTGAGATGCCGTGAATTGCCATGGTGACTCCGTAAAGGCGGTCTGCCACCTCCATTGTTCCTCTGCGGTGTGTTATAAGTATAAACTGTGTTCCTCCGCTGTAACGCTTGATATATTCGCCAAATCTTGCAACATTGACCTCGTCCAGTGCCGCCTCGATCTCATCGAGGATGCAGAAAGGCGTTGGATTGACCTGCAAAATTGCGAAGAAAAGCGCAATAGCAACAAAGGACTGCTCGCCGCCCGAGAGCTGCATAAGGCTCTTGATTATCTTGCCGGGAGGTGCCGCCTTTATCTCGATTCCGCTATTTAACACATCTTCGGGATCGGTCAAAAGTATCTCCGCACTTCCGCCTCCGAAAAGCTCGGAGAAGGTCTTATGGAAATTCTCGTTAATGGCATTGAAGGCGTCAATAAATGAACTCTTCATTTCCTTTTCGAGCTTTCCGATGATATCCGTAAGCTCCTGCTTTGCCGCATCAAGATCCTTTATCTGTCCCGACATATAGTCATATCTGCTCTTGACATCGGCATATTCCTCGATGGCTCCGATATTTACAGAGCCGAGAGCACGAAGCTTGTTTCTGCATTCGGTCTGAATTTCATGAATCGCACCTCGCTCCTCTTTGCCGATCTTTGGATAATCAAGCTCCAATGCCGCATTTCTCGTAAGCTCATAATCGTCCCAAAGCCTTGAGGAAAGCTTATCCTGCTCTGTGCGAAGCTGCCCCAGCTTTGTTTCGTTTGCTGTATGTGCTCTGAAGAGAAGCTCCTTTTCACCTGTCTTTGCTCTGATCTTGGCTCTGATATCGTTAAGCTTTTTCTCAAATTCAAAGCCGCCCGCCTCTTTTTCGGCTCTGCCTGCATTAAGCTCGGCAAGTCTCTTTTCGCCCTCTTCGGCTTTCATTCTGTTTTCCTTCTGCGCCTTTTCATAGTCAAGAAGAGCATTCTTCATTTCCTCGATCTTGCTCTTTGCGCCGGAAATATCGATCTCAATTGCCTTTATTCTGTCATCGGAGGTTGAAAGAAGCTCCTTTGCGGTCTCGATATCCTTTCTTGTTTCGCTTATCGAAATATAAAGCTCGGTAAGCTCCTCGCCAAGTGCTGTTTTTCTATCGAGAATTTCATTCTTCTCGACCTCTTTATCGTTTCTGTATTCGGAAATCTCGTCTATCCTCGACGTTAACTCCTTTTCCCTTGCGAGAAGCGAAGCAAGATCCTCCTCATACCTCTTCTGCATAACAGAAAGAGCTTCGTAATCGGTCTTAAGCTTTTCAATTAGAGAATTATTGGCATCAAGCTTTGCCGCAAGCTGGTCATAGCCTGCGTTTTCCGCATTCATCATAGTCTGGATAAGCTTTCTTCTATCCTCTGCGGAAAATTCATCATTTTCCGTAGCAGATATCTCCTTCTCCATCGCTGCAAGCTCTTTTTTCGCTTTTTCAAGCTCTGTCGAAAGGCTTTCAAGCTCATTTTTCAGCTTTTCGATTTCTCCCGAGCGGCTCAAAATTCCGCTGTCTCTCTTTGCACTTCCTCCGGTAAATGATCCGCCCGGATTTATCTGCTGACCGTCGAGAGTAACTACTCTGATCTTATATTTCAGTGCCTTCGCCATTGCGGTTGCATTGTCGATATTATCAAAAACGACCGTCCTGCCAAGAAGCGATGCAATGATCTCCCCGAAAATTCTGTCATAGGCAAGAAGCGTATCCGCTCCGCCTATATATCCCCTAAAGGACGCCGCTTCCTTTATCTCTCTTGTAGCCTCCTGCGCCTTCATAGAAGCGATAGGATAGAAGGTCGCTCTTCCCGCACCTGCATTTTTCAGCGCAAAAATGGCTGCCTTTGCGGTCTCCTCATTATCAACTACGATATTCTGAAGATTTGCTCCAAGTGCCGTCTCGATGGCAGTTATATATCTGCTCTCCACCGTTATGAGCTTTGAGAGAGGTCCGTATATCTTTCCTCTGATAGCACCGACCTCATACTGCTTCATAACGAAGCGAACAGAATTGCTATATCCTTCAAAATGCTCTTCCATACGCTTCAGCGCATCTATTCTTTGAATGGCAGTCTCACGCTTAACGCTGAGTTCACCGACCTTCTCGCTCATTTCTCTGCTTTTTGAGCGGAGAGCCGCAGTTTTTTCCGCAAGTGCATCTGCCTCCGCATCTATCTTGTCAATCTCTGCAAGATATTTATCTACCGAATCCTTTGCATTTGCACATTTTTTCTCAAGCTCTGCGGATATCTTTTTATATTCCTCGATCTCCGAAAGGATAGAGGTATTTTTATCGGTATCGGTGGTTCTTGCATTTTCAAGCACAGATTTGCGGACTCTTATGTCAACCCGCTCACCTTCAAGCTCTCTGATGTCGCCAAGGGATGTTGCAATATCGCCCTCAAGCTTTTCAGCCTCATCTGAGCATTTTTTCTGCTCATCCAGCTTCTCTGTCTGTCTTGCCGAAAGCTCACCTATCTTCTTCCCAAGCTCGTCGATACTATTCTCTCGCTCATCCTTTGCATTTTTCTCGGCAAGGATCGCCGCTTCGGATGCTGAAATTCCCTGCTCGATATTTGAAATAAGCTCATTCGTGTGCTCTATATTGTTCTCCCCGACTCTGAATTCGCTGTCAAGAGCGTGATTCATCTCGGTCTGCTCTCTGATTTTTTCGAGAAGCTGCTCCGACTCCATTTTGTTGGACTGAGAAGCCTCAAAAAGCTTATCATTCTGTACTTCAAGGGCAGTTATGCTGTCCTCGGCATTGCGCAGCTCCATGTCGGAATGATTAAATGCTGTTTCGGCTGCGGAAATATCCTCTCTCAGCTTTTCCGTATCATAAAGCCAAAGCTGAACATCTGCTTTTTTCTTCGTCTCATAAAGCTCAAGATATTTCTTTGCCTTTTCCGCATCGCGGCGCAGTGGCTCAACTCTTCCTTCAAGCTCGCTCATAATGTCGTTCACACGAAGCATATTATCCTCGGTTGCAGCCAGCTTTCTCTCCGCTTCATTTTTGCGGTGACGGTATTTTGCAATGCCCGAAGCATCCTCAAAAATACTTCTTCTCTCGTCGCTCTTCTGTGAAATTATTTCGGCAATTTTACCCTGTCCGATGATAGAATAACCGTCTCTTCCGATACCGGTATTCATGAAAAGCTCGTAGATATCCTTAAGGCGGACATTCTTGCGGTTGATAAAGTATTCACTCTCACCCGCCCTGTAGTACCTTCTTGTAACGGTCACCTCGTCATATGGGCTGTCAAGCCTGCCGCCCTCATCACCCGTATTATCAAAGGTTACCGACACCTCTGCATAGCCCATGGGCTTGCGGCTGTCCGCACCGCCAAAAATAACGTCCTCCATCTTTGAACCGCGAAGGCTCTTTGAGGATATTTCGCCAAGCACCCAACGCATAGCATCGGAAATATTCGATTTTCCGCTTCCGTTAGGACCAACGATAACGGTTGCACCCTTTTCAAAGGTCAGCTTCGTCTTATCAGGGAAGGATTTAAAGCCCTGAAGTTCAAGTGATTTAAGATACAAAGGTTCGTCCTCCCATTTTTAAAATTCCATCTTTATATTATAACCTATAAGTCCATTTTTTTCAAGGATTTTAATGTTCGTTATATGTTTTTTTACAAAATATTTATCTTTGATTCGATTTATGTTTCTTTTTTTCTGTCCCACAGCCTTTGAAGTTGCACCTATCGGCACGAAAAAGACTATATTTTTTTCGCCCTCATCGCAAATTTCATCAAGAAGAGCGCACATCTTATCGTAAAAGACCTCGCCCATGGCAAGCTCACCTATGGCACTGTGATTTGCGCCCCCATAGACCTGCTCCTCGGAGGACAGATTTTCCGATGCGCAAAGCCCGACCCTTATGCACGGAACGCCATTCCTGTCAAGAAGCTTTATAACCTCCTTTGCTCGCATAACGGCTTCTTCGTTTGTAAGAGGCAAATATTCTCCGCGCCTTGCCATCTCGCAAAGCTCGGTATTATAAAAAATAACAGTTGGATAGATGCGCGCACCGTCGGCATCAAAAGCGCATATTTTTTCGGCTGTTTCAAGTTCTTTATTTATATCCGAGCCCGGCAAGCCTATCATCATCTGACCGATAAGGGAAAGACCCTTTTCCTTTATCATTCTGCAGGCTCTCTCGGCAGTAGCTGAATCATGCCCTCTTCTGCTTCTTATGAGTACATCGTCGCACATACTCTGAAGTCCCAGCTCAATGGTGCGAACCCCATATTTCCCAAGTGTTTCGAGTATTTCTTCGTCAATATAATCGGGTCGTGTTGAAAGCCTTATGCTGTCTGCCCTGCCCGCCTTTATATATTCATGGGCAGTTTCAAGAAGATATATCATAAGTGAGCGATCGATGCCGGTAAATGAGCCGCCGAAAAAGGCGATCTCAACCTGCTCTATCTCACCGTTCTTTTCTATGGACGAGAGTGCTTCTTCTATCTCATCCTTCACATGGCTTTCGTCAAAGTTCATATGCCCCGAAATCGACCTTTGGTTGCAAAAAACACAGTCATTCGGACAGCCCAGATGGGGGATAAAAATCGGAATATTTGCGTGTTTTTTCATATAATTATCCCCTCCTTTTTAACGGGAATCGGGACTGGGCGATTTCGCACAGTCCCAAGTTATTATTCTCCGAAAAGCTTAAGTGCTTCGGATGCGGCATTCTGCTCCGCCTCTCTTTTTGAAGCTCCTTTGCCGTGCCCGATAACGTTACTGTTAAGACGGGCTTCAACGGTAAATGATTTCTGATGATCGGGTCCGCTTTCGTCAACCGTCACATATTCAAGAACCTCACCCTCAACCTGCTGAACTATCTGCTGAAGGAGTGTTTTATAATCCTTGCCATTACCGCCCGACTCGGCAAATTCAAGCTCCTCAATTATATGTGGAAGCAGGAAACGGGCAACCATTTTTTTGCCATCCTTACCCGCATCGAGATAAATCGAAGCAAGAACCGCCTCAAAGGCATCGGCAAGAATACTCTTTCTTTCTCTGCCATGGTTTTTATCTTCACCGTGACCGAGAAGAAGGTAATTCCCAAGCCCGATTTTAAGGGCAAATTTTGAAAGAGCCTTCTCGCAGACCACTTCCGCGCGCATTCTTGTAAGCTCTCCCTCGGGTCTTTTTGTATAATGAGAAAAAAGATATTCACTCACAACAATGGAAAGCACGGAATCTCCGAGAAATTCAAGTCGCTCATTGCACTCGGCGTCAATATGGCGCAACCTCATCTCATTTGAATATGAAGAATGAGTAAGTGCTTTTATAAGAAGCGATATATCATTATAGGTATATCCGAGGACACCTTGAAGCTCCTCGGCTTTATAAGGCAGATCAGCCATTTTTTAGAATTCCTTTCTTTTTTAATCGGAGCTTTCCTCTCCGCCCTCAGCCATGCGCTTTTCTCTTATGAGAAGTGCAGCCGAGGCGATCTCCTCGGTAACACCCGAGGCTGCAAATCCGTGCGCTTGTCTTATTGCGTTTTCAAAAGCCTTCGCCTTTGAATTGCCATGCGCCTTTATAACAGGCTTTTTAAAGCCCAGAAGAGGTGCGCCGCCATGCTCTGCGGGATCAAATTTCTTTTTTAGCTCTCCAACGTGCTTCTTAACCATAAGGCCTGCTATCTTCGTCATTGCGCTCTTATAGAAAAGCCCTTTCATTGAGCCGAGCATCAGCTTTCCGACACCCTCAATGCTCTTCAGCAATATATTACCCGAAAAACCGTCTGTAACAAGCACGTCGCAAGCATCAAAGGGCACTTTATTTGCCTCAATATTGCCTACGAAATTGATATTTTCATTCTGCGAGAGCAGCTTATATGTATTTATCTGAAGCTCTGTACCCTTGCACTCCTCGCTTCCGTTATTGAGAAGTCCAACTCTTGGATTTTCTATTCCGAAGGTCTTTTTCATATATACAGAACCCATCATGGCAAAATCCTCAAGATATTCAGGGGTGACGGTTACATTCGCTCCCGAATCAAGGAGAAGAACGGGTGTACTGAGAGGCAAAAGTGCACCGATACCACCTCTCTTAAGTCCTTTAAGTCTTCTTACGATAAGAGTTGCCCCCGTGAAAAGCGCACCTGTATTTCCCGTGCTGACCAAGGCATCTCCCTTGTCATCAGCAAGCAATTTAAGACCAACCACCATGGAACTGTCGCCCTTTTTGCGAACCACCGTGATAGGGTCATCCGTCATCTCAACAACGCCCTTTGCGTCAACTATTTCAAATGCCGAAAGATCAAGTCCGTTCTTTTTCGCAACCTCTTCAATGGCATCCTTATCACCGACCATAGTATATTCCGCGCTGTAAAGCTTTGCGGCGTTAACTGCGCCCTTGATAAGCTCCTCGGGGGCATTATCGCCGCCCATCACATCAACAATAATTCTCATATTTAACTCCAAATATCTATCTCAGAAATTATTTCCAAAGATCTTTTTGCAATTTCCTCATTTTTGGCGGTCTTTCCGCCCTTGACCTTATAGCCCAGAGGCTCGATTATACCGAAATTCGCATTCATAGGCTGAAAGGATGAGCTGACGCCGCCATGGCTCACATAGGAAGCCATTGCACCTATCATAGTCCTTCTGTCAAAGATGAACTTTTCCTTTCCCATAACAGAGAGTGCCGCATTGACACCTGCAACAAAGCCCGAGCCCGAAGATTCGATATACCCCTCAACCCCCGTCATCTGACCGGCAAAAAACACATTCGGTCTTTCCTTCATGGCATAGCTTTCATCGAGCATACCGGGGGAATCAAGATAGGTGTTTCTATGCATAACTCCGCAGCGCAAAAACTGTGCATTTTCAAGTCCGGGAATCATTCTGAATACCCTTGCTTGTTCCGAGAAAGTCAAATGAGTCTGGAAACCAACGAGGTTAAACATACTTCCCTCTTTGTTTTCCTTGCGAAGCTGAACCACGGCATAAGCCTCTTTCCCCGTTCTCGGGTCAATGAGGCCAACAGGCTTGAGAGGACCGAAAAGAAGCGTTTCCTTTCCCCTTTTTGCCATGACTTCAACGGGCATACATCCCTCAAAAACATTGGGAGCTTTCTGTGATTCCTTATCAAATTCCTTAAGGGTCGCTTTCTCGGCTGTGATAAGAGCCTCATAAAAGGCTTCATACTGCTCACGAGTCATTGGGCAGTTGATATAATCCGCATCTCCCTTATCATATCTGGAAGCGAAAAATGCGATATCCATATTTATCGACGAAAAATCAACTATGGGAGCTGCGGCATCAAAGAAATGAAGATTTCCGCATCCCAGCTCGTCTCTTATATAGTCCGCCATCGGATCGGAGGTAAGAGGTCCTGTTGCAATAACGGTACAGCCATCTCCGATATCGGACCTTTCTTCTTCAATGACTTCGATATTGGGATTACTCTTTATCTTTTTGGTGATATATTCGGAAAAAAGCTTTCTGTCAACTGCAAGTGCAGAGCCTGCGGGGACTCTTGTTGCATCCGCCGCCTCCATTATAAGCGAGCCCATTCTGCGAAGCTCCTCCTTGAGAAGCCCCACGGCGTTTGACGTGCTGTCAGAGCGCAAGGAATTAGAGCAAACAAGCTCTGCAAAGCCCTCGCTATGATGTGCGGGAGTATATTTTTTAGGCTTCATCTCATAAAGACGAACAAAAGCACCAAGCCTTGCCGCCTGCCAGGCTGCCTCACAACCCGCAAGCCCCGCACCGATTATACTGAGAACAGGTCTTTCCATATCAATTTTCTCCGGACTCTTCCTCGGGAGCTACCTCTCTCTTATAGCCGCAATTCTTCTCATGACAAACCACAAGAGGCTTACCCTTCTTTCTGAAGAGCATATTTCCGCAATCGGGGCATTTTTCACCGATGGGCATATCCCATGATGAAAAATCACACTTAGGATAATTTTCGCAGCTATAGAACACTGTACGGTTTCTTCCGTATTTTGTCAGAACCTTTCCGTCGCACTTAGGACAAGCAACATCAAGCTCCTTTGTTTTCTGCTTTGTAAATTTACATTCGGGATAACGGCTGCAAGCAAAGAATGTTCCGAATTTCCCCATTCTCTGAACCATATCCGCACCGCATTTTTCACATTTGAAATCTGCAACAACGGTTTTCTTTTCTTCTTCAGCCTCTTCCTTCTTTTCGATGAGAGGCTTGGTATTCCTACACTTGGGATAACCGGGGCAAGCGGCAAATTTACCGAATTTTCCGCTCTTTACCACCATCTTGCTTCCGCATTTTTCGCATATGATATCCGTCTCCTCTGCGGGTAGCTCATAATTATCCTTTTCAATGGTCTCCTCTGCGATCTTAAGCGACTCGGCAAAACCGTCATAAAATTCGGATAGCACGGTATGCATCTCGATATCGCCCTTTTCTATTGCATCCAGATCGTCCTCCATATTTGCCGTAAATTTATAATCAACGATATCGGCAAATTTTTCCTTCATAAGCTTGGTGGTAATCTCGCCAAGAGGCGTCGGAACAAGTGCCTTTCCCTCTCTCACAACATAATTTCTCGCAAGAATAGTAGTGATAATCGGAGTATATGTGGAGGGGCGTCCAATGCCCTTTTCTTCAAGGAATTTAATAAGAGAAGCCTCGTTATATCTCGGAGGCGGCTCTGTAAAATGCTTCTGGGAATCTATCTTACCTGCAGCGAAGACCTCATTTTCGGCAATTTCGGGCAGACGAAGATCGCTTATCTCCTCGTCTCCGTCCTTCTGCTTCTTTTCCTCCTCGCTCTCCTCGTATATAGCCATATATCCGGGGAAAGTAACGGTATATCCGCTGGTGCGGAAGATATAGCCGCCCGCACTGAAATCCGCAACAACGGTATTAAGCTTTGCAGATTCCATCTGGCTTGCTACAAAGCGCTCCCAAATAAGCTTATAGAGCTTATACTGGTCGGCAGTAAGATATTTCTTTATCATCTGCGGCTCAAGAGCAACATTTGAAGGTCTTATTGCCTCATGTGCGTCCTGCGCACCGCTCTTTGTTTTATAAACTCTGGTGTTTTTTGGATAATAATTGCCGCCGAATTTACCTTTTATATATTCCTTTGCCGCCTCTGAAGCCTCTGCGGATATGCGGAGCGAATCTGTACGCATATAGGTGATAAGACCCTGTGCGCCGCCGTTTTCCGCACCAACATTCATACCTTCATAAAGCTCCTGTGCAACTCTCATTATGCGCGCAGACTGAAATCCGAGCTTTTTGGAAGCCTCCTGCTGCATGGTTGAGGTTGTAAAGGGCGGAAGAGGTGCTTTGTTTCTTACGGATTTTTTAACGGACTTTGCGAAAAATTCCTTTCCGATAGCATTGAGAATGGCATTTGTCTGCTCCTCATTCTCAAGCTTTATCTTTCCGTTTTCGTCACCGATAAAACGTGCCGTAACGGTTCTGTCTCCGCTTGAAAGCACAGCTTCAATAGTCCAATATTCGTTTGGAACAAAGGCTTTTATCTCTTCTTCGCGCTCAACGATGATTCTCGTTGCAACAGACTGAACTCTTCCCGCACTGAGACCGCTCTTGATGCTCTTCCAGAGTATGGGACTGAGCTTATAACCCACAATTCTGTCAAAAATTCTTCTTGCCTGCTGTGCATTTACAAGATTCATATCGACCTGTCTGGGATTTTTTATAGCATCCTTTATTGCGCTTTTTGTGATCTCATTGAAGGTTACTCTGCGAGTTTTTTCAACAGGGATACCAAGCGCATTTGCAAGATGCCAGGAAATTGCCTCTCCCTCTCTATCAGGGTCGGTTGCAAGAAAAACTTTGCCTGCATTTTTTGCTTCCTTTTTTATGCTCTTGATAAGGTCTCCCTTACCTCTGATGTTTATATAATGAGCCTCAAAGCCATTTTCTATATCAACCCCCAGCGTGCTCTTGGGAAGGTCTCTAACATGTCCCTTTGAAGCTATAACTTTATAATTCGAGCCGAGATAACCTTTGATGGTAGATGCCTTTGAAGGAGACTCAACTATTACCAGATTTGCCATTTAATGTTTTTCCTTTCCGATTCATACTGTGCCCTTAATTCTTAATATACAGCCCACCGGGCAATGAGCTTACGAAGCCTTGTATTTCGAGAATCGCCATAGTTCCCATAATATCCGAGCAATCAAAACCGCCCCGTGCGATCTCATCAACACTTATAGCCCTATCATCGGGCATCAGAAGCAAAATTCCTCTCTCAAGCTCGCTAAGAGATGCAAGCTCCTCATCGGTAGTTTTGCTCTTCGGCTTTTCTTTTTCATTTTTGCTCTTCGAGCTTGAAAGAGTTGTTGGGAAAGATTCATCCTTGCGCGTCTTCGGTATTTTTCTGGGAGAAAGGAGATTTTCGGGATTCTCGATCTTTTCTTTACCTCGTCTGCCCGAAAAAGTATAATCCTCTGTGCAGATATTCATACTCCGAAGAACCTCGTCGTTTATATCCGAGCTTCCTCTTGCCATGCTGAGTGCCAAATAATTGATGCTTTTCCCATAATAAAACTCATATTCACGAAGAATATCATCGGCACTTGAAACCATAATAGCGCCCTCCCTGAGAAGCTTATTGGTTCCGCTCGCATTTTTATCATCAACGTTTCCGGGTACGGCAAATATGCCCCTTCCCTGCTCGATGGCACAGTCAGCCGTTATCATCGCTCCGCTGTCGATATCGCATTCCACAACAAGAGTTCCACTCGTTATTCCGCTTATAATTCGGTTTCTTTGTGGAAAATGATTCCCGACCGCCGCAGTTGTCGGCGGATATTCTGAAATTACGCAACCGTTTTCAATTATTTTTTCATAGAGCTTTGCGTGCTGCGGAGGATAGATGACATCAACACCGGAGCCGAGCACCGCAATAGTTTTTCCTCCGGCACTGATTGCGCCGCAAGCCGCAACGGCATCCACTCCGAGAGCCATTCCGCTTACCACAACAGCCTCTGCGCTTGCAATCTCATATGATATTTTATACGCCATCTTCTTTCCGTATTCGCTCATCCTTCTCGTTCCGACAATTCCGAGAGCCATTCTATCATCAAGACGAGGCATTGTTCCTCTGAAATAAAGCACCGGA
This sequence comes from uncultured Lachnospiraceae bacterium, assembly GCA_964411355.1. GTDB lineage: Bacteria > Bacillota > Clostridia > Oscillospirales > CAG-272 > SIG710. The sequence continues at coordinate 2,978 of CAYPKQ010000014.1, read as the reverse complement.
GGCGGATTTGAGATAAGCTTTAGCTTTCCGGGATAAAATTCGTGTTCATATGATATAATTCCGATCTTATGCGATGCACAGTAATCGTTTATCGCATAAGCCTCTGTCATATCCTTATTGCAAAGTGCATTTATCAGCCTTGGGCTGAGTTCAAGTCTCTCCAGCTCTTCCGACTCCGCTCTGAATATATCGTAGGCCGAAGGATATCTGTCAAGCAGATAATGAAGCTGACGGCTACCGGGATTCAGGCAAAGCGCAAGCCATATCCAATATAAAGTATCAGACATTTTTCCTCCTTAGATCTTTGACATCTCCCACATACAAATCGAGGCGGCAACAGCTGCATTAAGCGATTCCGTTCCCTCTGCCATGGGAATAAAAACTGTTTTGTAAGAAGCATCGACGGCTTCCTTTGAAAGCCCGTGCCCCTCATTACCTATTAGAAATATGTCATTTTCATTAAGTTCAAGCTCACCAAGCCTTACGGCACTTTCATCAAGAGCTGCAGCAAGCACCCTTCTGCCCCCATCTCTTAAGGAGGAGATGGAAAAAGTCAAGTCCTCAACGCAGATCACATTAAGCTTGAAGATAGCCCCCATTGCGGCTCTCACCGTCTTGGGGTTATATATATCGGCGCAATCATCCGTCATTATAACACCGGAAAAGCCGAATGCCGCCGCGCTTCTCAGCATAGTTCCGAGATTTCCCGGATCTCTTACCGATTCCAGCATAAGCGTTTTTCCGATGTCGGAAAAATCGCTGTCTTTTTCTATTTTACATATTTTATGGATTTTGTCAATATATTTTGCAACTGTAATTACGCCCTCGGGAGATTTTTCGCTCGACAATTTTTCAAAAGCACTCTCCGAAAGGCGCACAAGTGTTCCGCGAAGGAAAATATCTCTGCTATAAAAATGCTTTTGGATAGAATCCATTATCCTTTCATAAGCATCCTCGCGCACAAGAATATACTCTATCTCCGCACCAAAATCTATCGCTTCAAGAAGAAGCTTTATCCCTTCAAGACGGAATAACTTTTCTTCCTCTCTATATTTTTTTTCATCCAGCTTGCCAAGCCTTACTATAAGCGGATTTGTCCTGGCACTAATGATATCCGGAGAGCATTTTATATTAAAAGACATATTTTTTCTCCTTTTTTGGGGCGAATAAAAAGCAAATCACTGCGGAGGCACTACCATGCCGCCGCAGATTTTTACATTATAATTATGACAAAAACCCGGTAAATACCGGGTTTTTAATTCATTAAAGCGCAGCTTTAGCTTTTTCTGCAAGTGCTGCGAAAGCTTCCTTATCGGAAATAGCGATCTCAGAGAGCATCTTGCGGTTGAGATCGATGCCTGCCTTCTTAAGACCGTGCATAAATGTGGAATAGTTCATTCCGCATACCTTTGCCTGAGCAGAGATACGAGCGATCCAGAGTCTTCTGAAATCTCTCTTCTTCATCTTACGGCCTGCAAATGCATAGTTGCCACTCTTCATTACCTGCTGCTTAGCCATCTTGAAGTGTGTACTCTTAGCACCCCAGTAGCCCTTCGCAGCCTTCAAAATTTTATTTCTTCTCTTGCGCGTCATCATAGCGCCCTTAATTCTTGCCATTTTCTAATTCCTCCTAAATCTTTAATACCGCTGATTATTTCTGAATAAGTGTTCTGTAGTTTGCTGTCATTGCATGACTGAGAATTCCGCTTCCACGGAGGAATCTCTTTCTCTTTGCGGTCTTATGACCCAGGTTATGGCGATGAGAACCGTGGTAATGCTTTACCTTTCCGCCGCCTGTTACGGAAAATCTTTTAGCCGAAGCCTTATGTGTCTTAATCTTTCCCATTTTCTTTTCTCCTTTTGATTATTGTAAATTTAAATCATACAGTCGCGGTCAGGGCATGGGATTGCCAAGCCGCTTTGGCTGTAAATGAACTGATTTTCGGCTTATTTAGCCGGCTTTGCGGGGACGATTATCATGCTCATAAAACGTCCTTCTGTTGAGGGCTTCTTATCTACCGTGCCTGCTTCTGCAACGCTTTCGGCAAATCTTTCAAGGATCTCCTTACCGATCTCCATATGGCTCATTTCACGTCCTCTGAATTTCACAACGCAGCGAACCTTATTACCGGCACCGAGAAAACGCAGCGCATGGTTTACCTTCGTTTCAAAATCATGCTTGTCAATGCGGCAGGAGAGCTGGACTTCCTTAAGCTCAACAGTCTGCTGCTTCTTACGGTTTTCCTTTTCTCTCTTTTCCTTATCGAAGCGGTATTTTCCGTAATCCATAATGCGACAAACGGGAGGCTCTGCCTGGCTCGCCATCATTACAAGATCAAGTCCCTGATCATACGCCATTTTGAGAGCATTGTCGCTTGACATAATGCCGAGCTGCTCACCCTCGGAACCGACCACACGAATCTCTTTCGCCTTGATTTCCTCATTGATTGGCGTTTCTTTTGTGCTGATAAAAATGCACCTCCGAAAAATAAATTTTAAAATGAAAAAATGCGAGGAGATCCCCGCACGCAAAACCTTCCCAAATACGACAAATTGGGAAAGAAGAATATCAACGCCTGCTCGCTGTGCGGCAGGGTGAGAGCGGGTAGCTCTGCTTTATTTCCGTGATATTATAACATACTCCGCCCCACTTGTCAAGAGTTTTTTTGAATTTTTTTATTTTTCTGCAAATTCGGGGAATTTTGAGGGAAGCAATTTACGATTATTGAGCATTTAACCACATCATGATACCGCACCCATCCCACCCGTCATTCCGAGCGGAGCGAAGGATCTAGGAACGATTTAAGCTGATTTCACTGCGGATTATTCACATTAATTGTTTATCTCAGAAGAAGCAACTTACTGTCGCCGACCTCATGCCGGTCGGGCACTTCCTTTGGCCCGCCCCAAAGGAAGCAAAACTCTCCCAAGGCTTTCCCCCTTGGGGATCTCCCTTTAAGTCATGACCAACGCAGACA
>CAYPKQ010000013.1:0-22320 GCA_964411355.1 uncultured Lachnospiraceae bacterium | reverse complement strand
CAATAAGATAGTTATATGCAAATGTCCAGCTTTCAAGGGTGTGAACATTTCTCACGTCAATCGTTCCCTCTATCGGTTCACTGCCGCTGAGATATACGCTCTTCATATTTTCGCAGCTCTCAAATGCCGCCGCACCGATAAGGAATCCGTCAATAGCGGGAATCTCGACCGTTTCAAGATTTTTGCAGCCCGCAAAAGCGTATTTTCCGATGGCGGTTATCTTTTCGCTCAAAATAATATGCTTAATTTTCTGCTTGATAGAGAACCAAGGCTGATTTTTTGAGCCGCCTCCGTGGTAATTGACGATATCATCGATGGCGCCCGCACCGAAAACAGTAAGAGTTCCCGTAGCCTCGTCAAAGGAGAACACCGCTCTTCCTCCACAAAGCGGGAGAGTTGGGTCTATATAAACATAATACTCATATTTTTCGTTTGGGTCGTTTATATTAACAAGATTATAAAGGTTTTCTTCGGCATGAGCCTTCAGCTCATCTGTAAGCTCAAAAAAATATGCTGTTTTCAAAGACATTGGCATATTGAGATCAAGGGTACTGAGCTTTTCGGGAAGGATTATCTCGCTGACATTCGTTCCCACAAGAGCGTCGCAAAATCTGCTGAAGCCGCTGAAATCTGCCCTGCCCTCAATTCGTTCCTTTCCATTTCGCCAAATAGTTGTGAGATTTGCGCAGTCCTTAAAGGCATCGTCATCAAGCTGAGCTACCTGTGCACCAAGTCTTACATCCTTCAGCGCAGGATATCCAATGAAGGATTTTCCCGAAACCTTTGCGATATTATCGCCAACTATGATATGCTCGATAACATCCTTATACTCACTCCAATTTGCATCGTCGCAATTGGAAATTGCGCCGGTCTCATTATAATTTTTCGTAAGTGAGGTGAATTCAAGAGTTTTTGTGTCATCATAATAAGCCCAGTATGTATCTATGATTATCCTCTTGTTGTATTCGCCTGTGGAATGTCCCCAGACCGTTGCCCCCTCGGGCTTGAAATCCACCGTGGATACAGAAGGTGTCGTTCCCGAGCTGCCCTCGGATGTGGTATTGTCCGAAGAACTGCCGCTTGAAGGGCACTCGGAAATTGCATCACCGCTCTCAAGGTCGACAAAGTCGAATTTTTCAAATACCGCTGTGTCAACATCCTTAATATTGTCGCCTATCTTGACCGTTTTAAGTGAGGAACATCCCTCAAAGGTGGATGGAAGAATTACCGTTTCATATGAATTTTTTGTGTAAATGACGCTTTCAAGAGAAGCGCAATTCTTGAAAAGATTTGTTGAAAAATTGTTTCTTTCCTTATAGTTGTCATTGTCATTAATATTGCAGGAGGTGAAATTTGCACAGCCCTCAATTTTGTTTGACTCGTCTCCGAACCAAATAGTTTTGAGAGCGGTACAGCCTTCAAAAAGTCCCTTGCCTGCGTTTCCTATGGCTATTCGCTGATCTGCGGCAAAATGAACGCTTTTAAGCGCGGTCATATCGGCAAAAAGTCTTGCCGCACCTATGTTATTACCGTCCTTATCCTTGATATCCACCACCTGGATCTTTCCGAATTTTCCGATCTCCATATGCTCGATCTCGGAACGGTATTTATCAAGGAATTTTTCTATATCATAGTTATATTCCCCCGCACCATCTTTATTTGTAACGGGCATAAGCTCATACCAGCCGCCTGAACCCACATATGTTATAGTCATGGTTTTGGTAGCTTCATCATAGACGAGCTTTGTTGGGTAATGATAATCCACAGTCAATTCCTCGGCACATATTGAAAGGCTGAAAATCAAAGCTGAAATGAGCAGAGCAAGTGATAAAAGAAGCTTTTTCATTTAAATTCTCCTTAGTTTTTTGTTTATATGTAAAACTTGTCATTGCATTTTTCACGATAATAGCTTATAATAAAAGTTAAAGAAGCAAAATACATCTTATTTTTTGCGAGGTGCTATGAAAAACGCAATACTAAAAAAATACGATCAGGTATACGCCGGTGATATGTGCGGGATTAAAGTCAGCACAAGACAGCTTTCCATTGAAGATGTCCATATCAGCTCATATCCTCTCCACAGACACGACTTTTTTGAGATCGAATGGATAATCGAAGGAAGGATAAAGCATGAGCTTAACGGCGAGTGTGATATTATGGGAAAGGGGGATCTTTGCGGTCTTTCAAATGTTGATCTGCATAAGATCGAGGAGCTTGAGCTTGCGACCTTTAATAATATCAGCATTGATTATAAAAATGCACCCAAGGCTATTCAGCATATTTTGGGAAAGGTCAGCTTCCCAATAAAATGCCGCCTCACAGCCCTTGATCTTGATGAGGTGAATTATTATTTTTCAAAGCTCGGTGAGCTTGAGGAAAAAACAAATATGCCTTTTATAAGCGACAGGGTAATTGCCTATACTCTTCTTCTTCTTGGCAAGATATTTGAAAATGCCGAGGCGGCAAGACCAATTTCAAGCAACAGCGGATATTGGCACATATCAAAGGCAATGGAATATATTTCGGAGCATTATTCCGATCCCCTTACCCTTGGAGATGTTGCAAAAGCGGTTTCTCTTTCCCCCAGCCATCTCAGCCAGCTTTTCACCAAGATCAGCGGCTCTTCGCTTCTCGAATATCTCACCGAATACAGAATTCATAAGGCTCAGGCAGCTCTTCTTGAAAGCGAAAAGGGCGTTACCGAAATAGCATATGAATGCGGATTCGGTTCATTCCCGTCTTTTTCAAGGTCATTCAAGAAGATCTGCGGCTGTTCCCCCAGCGAATATCGCAAAAATTCAAGAGCTTGATGCCCATATAGGCTACCACCATAACGTGGCGGCCTTTTCTTTTGTAAACAGTAATTTGTCGGGAGATGGAGTTTCGCCGTTGCGACGGCGACCGGCGGTGGCGCCGGAGCCACGACCTTTTAAAAAAGGTCGATCAAAACTTAAAAAAGGAGACTTATTAAAGGGTATTTATCTCTTTTCTACGTGGAATTACCAATAATTTCACGTAGAAATCAGAGCAAAAAAACGATCTTTGGTTTTAAAGGTTTTGGTCAAGCTTTTTTAAAAGCTTGTGCGAGCCGGCGGCAGCGCCGGTTGCCTCCGCAGAGGCGAAACATCCCTACAAATACTGTTTACAGCAATATTTCATAGCCGATTTTATCGGCAAAATAAGCGGTTTTACATTCTTTTATGCCGCCGCTGCAGGCGCGAAATTCCTTTTTATCCGAAACATCGGCAATTTCCTCGTTTATAGCTCCGATAAAGCGGACATGATCGGTTTTAGCACCGGAAAACAGCATTCTTGCATTCTTATAAGGCTTATGTATATTAAATTCAACCTTTATCTTATTGCCGCAGAAAACATAGGTTCCGTCAAAGCCGATGTCGGTGGTGACCGTGTCTTTTCCCACAAGATTTCCGTGCACTGTGATAGTTACCTTATCGTCCTCATATTTTTCCTCAATACTCCTGAAGCCCTCCATGAGAATTGCAACATTTCCGTCCTCGGTTTCGATCTCGGGAACAAGGAATGGATGATATCGCCAAACAGGCTCTTCGATAAATTCCTGCTCGTGAGGAAACGCAAAATAAGCGTCGTTTACGGTATTTGGTGTTTTTGCCATTCCTATAAAGGGCAGAGCAAATGTGTGCTTGCCCCGACGGAGAACATAGAGTGCACGAGCCTTTTCCGGCTCGTCAATAAATACCGTCTTGCGTGTCTCCCATTTTTCGGGCTCACATACATTTTTTTCGGGGATATAATTATCAAGTCCAACAGCTGTAAAATATTCCAGAGCTGAAATAAGGCTCGTTGTTGTTTCAAGGTTAAGATTGAGAACCACCTCGGGACCTCTGTAACAATCGGTTGCTCTTGAATCTGTCCAGATATCAAAGAATTTCTTATCCTTTCTGTACCAGAAATTCACAAGCCTGTCGCAAAGGGCAATGCAATAAGCGATCGCCTCGTCCTTGTCCTTTTCCTCGATAAAACCGTTTTTAAGACCGAAAATTATCTGAGAAAGAGTACCCGAATCACCGTAAACGGAAAGACTTCTTCCGTACATAAAGCCATATCCATGGCGGTTTTTCATAGAAAAATTAATAAGCGAAGCTTCCTTTGCTTTTTCATAAATAAAATCGGGAACATTCTTTCCCACCGCCTGCAGAGGCAACCAGGTGCTTTTGTAAGAATTAAGACTATACGAATCGAAGCGTCCTCTCGGCGGCACTTCATCCATCCATCCCTCGCATGAATTTGCATTCATTATTGAAAGGAATTTTTCCGCAATCTTATCCGACATCCCGTCATTTTCAAAGCCGAGCTTTTCACGGCAGAGAGCACAGGTAAGGGCAACATGATAATAATTTGTCGGTAGAGTTGAATCCTTGGAGATCTCCACCTTTTCTTTATCGAAAAAGTCACCGTAATCTGTTTTCCTTGCGATAAGGTCAAGCTTTTCCTTTGAGAGCAGCTCATATTCACCTGCATTTTTCAGCGAAACAAGAGCCTGAAGCAAAAATTGCTTGCCCCATGTGCCGAAATGTCTTTCCTCATCTATCATATCAATAAAACGAAGCAGTCTTTCTCGCAGTAAGGCTGATTTTTTTCCATCCTTTTCATTCAGATAAAGGGTAACGCTGCATTTTATAAGTGTTCCGAGAGCAAATCCTCCCTCGTCTATGGTGCATTTGAAATCTCCGAGAACGGCATTTTCTCCTTCTCTGTCGATAAGGTCTAAAATGTATTCGAGAAAAGGGTATGCAAAGCCCTCTATATGTTGTCTTATACTTTTCATGTTTTTTGCCTTTCTTATCCTAACCTGTCAAAGAGTGCTTTGACCTCTGTCTGTCCCCATGTCATTTCCTCTGCCATAAATTCTTCTCCATACCCCATCTGAGTAAAGCTCCAAGAGCCGCCCCAGGTCATGAGATACGCAAAGGAATATCCCTCGTTTTTAAGCTCCAGGAGGTCTCTGTAAACATTCATGGAGCTGTATTTTTCGGGATCGGCCTTTCCATCCTCTCCAAGTGCATCGCCGCTCGCACCAAATTCTGTAAGCGCACCCGGCTTTCTTGCGTGATCCACAAGGTGCAAATAGCTATCATTCATGATCTCAAGGTCGCCTTCAGTGTACCAGTCAACTCCGACTATGTCGCAGTATTCATCTCCGGGATAGAGATATAGTGTACTCATGGATGAAGCTCCGGGAGTATTTTCAAAATTACCCGATGGGCTCATGGAATATGTCCAAAGCAGATTTTCCACGCCCTTTTCCGCAAAATAATCATAAACATAGTACCAGATATTCTTGATATATGAAGCATCGAGCGTTATGCCTGCCATGGTGGTGCAGAACCAGAACCAGTTTCCGTTTGTCTCGTGGAGAGGCCTCCAAAGGGCGGGCACACCGTTTTCCTGAAGTGCAAGAAAAAATTCCGTTTCCTCATCAAGCAGAGCCTTGAAGAAGTCGTTATATTCCGTGCCGTCTGTGAGGAGATCGGTAAAGGCCTTTTCAAAGCCTGCTTTAGTATAATCATAGCCAAGAACACCGCGGTAAAGATTGTCCTCATCGGGATAATTTCCGGAGGGGTTCGCCCAATGTGCGCTGAAGGTGATAATTCCGCCGCCCGCAACATATTCGAGCATTTCGCACATCATAAGGCTCTTTTTCGCCTGCATATCTCCGCCGTAGTACTCCGTCAAAATTCCGCCGGCAGTAGTGCTGAAATCAAAGCCGAGGATTCCGGGCTTTTCGCCTGTGGCTTTTTCAAAGGTGCTAATGGCACTATTTACGCAATTTGGCATACCTCTGCCCTGCTCACCGATGATGATGTGGTCTTTGTCGTTATATACCTCTGTCATAACCGAAAGGAGCTGATCCTTTGTATAAAGCTCGGGCTTTTCAATTTTGCCTTCCTTATTGTCTGATTTTGTCAGGTCATATTCCGACTTGCCGAGAGGACGCAAGAATTCTTCGCCAAATCCGCTAAGCGCTTTCTCCACCGATCGAGCACTTCCGTAAATTACGATATTTCCATCCTCGATTTTTATGCTGTAATCCTCGTATTTCATGCCTGTAGCATCAAGGACGATATAGTGACCGCCCTCGGTCATTTCTTCTGCTATCTCCATTTCAAAATTAAAGGTGCGGCGAAGTGCCTCTGTGATAAATTCCGTATTTATAAAGCTTTTGCCTATATATATCTTGAAATCCGAAATGGGAGTTCCTTCAACGGTAAGATTTTCCGCGGGATAGTCATAGTTATAAACAAATTCATCGGGAAGATAAAGGGCTTTGGCTTCCGAGTCTATAAATTCGCTTTTAAAAAGCTCTATCGCCTCTGCCATTGCCTCGTCCGAGCCTGCGGCAACGACGATCTTGTTATTTATATGCCTTATAACAAAATCAAAATAGTCAAGCCCCTGCATAGCATCGATGGATTCTTCACGATTCGTTGCGCCTATAAGGATCTCATAAGTATTCTTCTTATATGCCGCCTCGCTGCGAGGCTTTATGTCTGTGGCATCGGAGATGGCAGCTTTCAGCTCATCAATAAAATCTGAAATCTCACTTTTATTCTGCATATCCACGAAAACATAATCCGAAAGGTTTTCCACCTTATTTATTATGACTGTATCTTCATCCATAACTCCGCCTTTATCCTTCGGCGTGCCGCAAGCGGCAAGAGAAAGGATGAGAATAACGATAAATAGAGTTAAAAGTTGTTTTTTCATATAAATATCCTCTCTGTTTTTTAATGTGATTTTATCATCATATGTGGCTCTTGTCAATGAAACTGAACAAAATGGAAAAAAAGTGAAATGTGTTAAATAAAACTGAAACTTTCAAAAGACAAATCGACTCTTGCGCAAAAAAAGAAAAGTCGCCGAAGCGACTTTTCTGATATTTTCCGATAATATTTTATCTTTCTTTACCCACGAAGAACAGAGCAAGAGTTCCGGGGCCTGAATGAGCACCGATAACGGGACCTACATAGGTGACGATATCTATATCTAAACCATATCTTTCCTTAAAGATATCCACGAGGGTCTTTACGTCGGCATCACAATCGCCATGGGAAATATAGACCGTTCCGCCCTTGGTGTTTTCCGCAAGCTCCTCAAATTTATTGGCAAGAGCATTTATTGATGCTTTTCTGCCTCTGACGGTGGATTTTTTAATGAGATGTCCTTCATTATCAACATGAAGAACAGGCTTAATTCCAAGAACAGTTCCCACAAGAGCCACAGCGGGACTTACTCTGCCGCCTCTCTTGAGGTAATTAAGATCATCAACCGTGAACCAATGGCAGATCTTCAGCTTGATATTCTCGGCAAATGCAGCAGCCTCCTCGATGCTTGCTCCTTTTTTCTTTTCTTCAAGTGCAAGATAAAGAAGAAGTCCGAAGCCTGCAGACGCTGCAAGTGTATCGACAGTCATTACCTTTCTCTCGGGATATTCCTTTGCCAGCTCCTCTGCGGCAATTTTTGCGGAAGAATATGTTGCGCTGAGTCCGGATGAAAATCCCAGATAAAGAAGATCATTTCCTTCCTTTAATATCTTTTCAAATGCCCGGCGGAATGTTTCGCTGTTTATAGCAGAAGTTTTTGCAATGCTGCCCTCTCTCATTTTGTTATAAAAATCAACAACAGGCATTTCGCCGTTTCCGTATTCTTTATCCTCTCCCTCAAAGCGGAAGGTAAGGCTGAGACACTCAACGCCCCATTCTTTCAGAAGCTCGGGGGCAAGATCGCAAGCCGAATCGGTGAAAATTACATAGTTACTCATATATATCTCCTAAAAATAAATTTGAACATTTTTTCTTGTTGATTTGTCAACAAGATTATTATACAACGCTTATTATAATTTGTCAATAGCTTTAAAGATTATTTTACTGTTCGGCTTCCTTTTTGTTTTTCTTTTCCTTTGGCTTTTCCTCTTTTATAACTGGGGGATATTTCGATTCTATCATCTGAAGAGCACAGCTTTTAAAGCAATCGCACAATGAGACAAGCGACATCAGCATTATCAGAAATTCGTCTGTCTTTTCGGGATCAAGCCCGTTTTTCTCGGTAAAATGATCGAGCACAAAAGAGCAAAATTCGCCCGCTGTTGCTTTGATATCAAGGAATCGGTCATATGCCGAAATAAGCTTTTCGCCATCGAACTCCTCATCCGAATAGACACCGTCAAGAATCCTCTTGATATCTCCGATGGAAAGGATACCCTTAAGGTAAAAAATAAGCATCATCTGAATAATATGCTCTTTTGAATATTTTTTACCCTTTATCGGTTTTATCAGTCCGTCCTTGCTGTAATTATTTATCATGGTTTTCGTCAGACCGCCATTTTCTGAATCCTTACCTGTTTTATCTGCCACGAGCGTTAAGATCTGGTCAAGATAAAGGTCAAGAGATGGGATATCGGTGGAACGGAGCACATTTTCCGAAAGTGATGAACTCATTATTTGGAGAAGAAAATTGTTATCCACGGTTAACCAAACCCCCTTTTGCGGTTTCCCAAACAGCATTATACACCAATGCATGCTGTTTTTCAAGCGATTTTTAAAAAAATTAATAAAATGGCAATAAATATCTTGACAATAGGAAAAAAATGGTGTATAATGTCCCTGCAAAATTTAATATGTGACCGCAGTCACACGCAGGGGTGCCTTTGGCTGAGATGGAGAGATCCGAACCCTTATAACCTGAAACGGATAATACCGGCGTAGGAAGTTGTTTGATGCTTTTTTGTATTTGTTGGCAGCTACACGTCTATTCGTGGGGCTGCTTTTTCACATGAAGAAAGGAGTATTCAAAATGAATACAAAAAAGAATTTTAAAACCTACCGTCTCACACTCAGCGCTATTATGATAGCGCTCGCCACAGCACTTGCAGTCATCTGCGGTCTTATTCCCGGTCTCAGCTTGCCATATGGCGGCTCATTTACCATTGCAAGTATGCTCCCGATAGTTATAGTGTCCTATATTTTCGGGCTTAAATGGGGTCTTTTCACCTCGCTTACTTATGCGCTCATTCAGATGATACTCGATATTCTTATGGGCAAATCCTCCGTTATCCTTGCGCTCTTTCTGCCCATTGAGGATGGAGGTCAGCCCTTATTCTACGCAATATCCATCATATTTATCGATTATATTCTGGCGTACGGAATCCTCTTTATCGGAGGTATTTTCAGAAAAATGAAAAAAAGAACGCTCGGAATAGTGCTCGCTGCCCTCATTTCAACCTCCGGCAGATATCTTTGCCATATTCTCTCGGGATATATTTTCTACGGAGCATACGCAGAATGGTTTTTCTCCTCTCCCGATCAATTCCCTGCGAAATGGGGACAGAAAATACTCTCGATCTTTGACGGACAACTTCTTGCACTTGTCTACTCGGCGGTATATAACGGACTTTATATGCTGCCCGAGATAGTTATCACCACCGTAGCTGCAGTTATAATTTCCAGAATACCGCAGATAAGAGCGAGCGATAGCCTTTCTTAAAAAAGGCTTAAAATAGATTAAACAATCATAAAGCCCCTTGAAACAGGTGAGGAAAACAGATATACTCACATAAAAAGGGGGTGAGCGGTTGAGAGACAGACAGCTTGACGGAATTAAGGGAATCCTCATATTCTTGGTGGTTCTCGGACATTTTCTTGAGCTTCGCGAAGGCGGCGAAAAGAGCGGCGCATATCTGATCATTTATTCCTTTCATATGCCCGCATTCGTCTTTGTTTCGGGGTATTTTGCAAGATGGAATAGGGGCAAAATTCTGAAAAAATATTTGCCGATTTATGCATTTTTTCAGCTTTCGTACGTGCTTTTTGATTTTTTCATTATTGGTGAAAAGGAATTGAGCCTCGGTGCTTTTCTTACGCCTTACTGGCATCTTTGGTATCTTTTTTCACTGATGCTTTATTCTATGCTTTTACCCTTTCTTTCAAAAATCAAAGGCAGAGGATGCCATCTTACATTTGCGATATCGGTTCTTCTTTCGCTTTTGTTCCCCATGATAAGGTTTGATTTTTATTTTCTTTCGCTCGGTCGCTTTTTCGCTTTTTTACCATTTTTTGTACTGGGAAATTTTTGCGGAAGCGGGAAAATGAATATGCCTTCCTTAGCCTTTACCGTTCCATTTTCACTTATATTTATTCTGTGCGGCAAAATGGTTAATGCAAAAATGCTTTACGGCTCTTTTGCGTATAAATCTCCAATGGAAATGCTCCTTCGTGCTTTACTTATCTTTTTTGCTCTCGGATGGATATCAATGCTTTTAAATGTTCGCAAGTTTTCGGATTTGTTTTGCCTTTTGGGGGAAAACACCCTACCGATATATTTGCTGCACGGATTTATTCAGCGGACAATGCTGGTACATGGAACAAAGCTTTCCGAGAATATTACACTTTTTCTTGTCTCAATTGCAACGTGTCTTTCTCTTTGCACAATAAATTTTAACATAAAGAATCCTTTAAAAGCTGTTGACAATGCTCCGAAAAAAGTATATAATTACTTATACAACTTAAAGGGGGATTTGATATGGATATCAAAGAAAAGATTGAAGAAATAGTAGAAAAAATAAAGAGCGATAAGGCAATTGCCGCAAAATTCAAGGCTGATCCCATAAAAACCGTTGAGGGTCTTATCGGTATAGACCTCCCCGATGACCAGATTCAAAAGCTGGTAGACGGTGTTAAGGCGAAAATTGATCTGGATGAGCTGGGAGATAGGCTTGGCACTATCGGAAACAAGCTTGGCGGTCTTTTTGGCAAGAAATAATCAAAAACGGGCTGAGTCATTTGCTTTCGGTGAACTTTTGACTCAGTCCCGATTTTTTGCCAATAATTCAAATGTAAATAATTCTGCTAAACAGTAATTTATCGCCTGTTCGATAAATTACTGTTTATCGTCGACATTTGGAAAAACTTATGCTAAAACAATAGGGGCTGATGACTCAGCCCGTTTGTTCATAAACAAAAATATTACTAAGGAGAAACTATGATGGAAATTGGAATGATCGCACCCGATTTTGAGCTAAAAAATTCCGATGGAGAGAGTGTATCTCTCTCATCCTTCAGAGGAAAAAAAGTTGTACTTTATTTTTACCCCAAGGACAATACCTCAGGCTGCACAAAGCAGGCATGCGCTTTTGGTTCGGATTATGAAGAATACAAAAGACTTGGGGCAGAGGTTATCGGAATCAGCCGAGACAGCGTAAATTCACATAAGCATTTTGCTGCAAAATATTCATTACCCTTTATTCTTCTCTCCGACCCGGAGCTTGAAGCAATTAAGGCATACGGAGTATGGCAGGAAAAGAAACTATATGGCAAGCCCGGCATGGGAATCGTCAGAACCACATTTATAATTGACGAAAACGGCATTATAAGATCCGTTATGCCAAAAGTGAAGCCCAATACAAATTCCGAGGATGTTTTGAAGCTTCTTCGCGGAGAATAAGTCTTTTACAAGAAAATGGAGCTGATTTCTCAGCTCCATTTTCTTATATAACTATCTGCTCCGACAAATAATTCTGTGTCAAACAGTAATATGTCGGTGCGTGAGGCGTTGTCAGATACTAATAAATTACTTTTCATTATCATGCAAAAATTTTTTTTGCAGCAGGCGGATTTTCAACACAAGCCGCCAATAATTCTATGTAATTTTGGCTTTATTCGGTTTTGCTTGCATACTCTCCGATACCGAAATAGCAATCAAAAACATTCTTTACGGCATAACCCGCATCAGTACCGTTATTACCCTGCTCTATAACGCAGGTTGCAACAATTTCGGGGTTATCAAAGGGCGCAAATGCAGTGAAGATAGCATTATCGCTTTTCTTTGTGCTTACCTGCGCAGTTCCCGTTTTACCACCCATTTCCACAGGGTATGAGCTGAAAACTCTTGACGCAGATCCGTTTTCGGTAACGCTCTTCATGGCTTTCTTTATAGTACTGTGAGTAAGCTCGCTCATCTCAACGCCGCCAAGCTTTTTAGGCTGATATTCATATATAATCTCATTTGTGTAAAACTTGCGAACGCTTCCGAGAAGATGAGTTGAATATCTTTCGCCGCCATTTACAAGAGTTGAGGTATATGAGCTTATCTGCAAAGGGGTAAACAGATTGTCCGACTGACCAATTGCCGCCTGCAAGGTATCTCCGGGAAACCATTCGCTTGCCCCCGCCTCGGCTCTGTATTCCGGACCCGCAAGAATACCTGCGTTTTCGGAAAGCTCGATGCCGGTCTTTAGCCCCAAACCGTATGAAAGGCAGTATTCATTCATCTTCGATATGGTAAGCTGCCTTCCGATATCATAAAAGAAATAGTTACACGAATGTTGGATGGCCTCGATAACATTTATCGTACCGTGTGTTCTGTTTTTCTGCAGATATATCCAACATCTCGGACCGTTTTCATCATAAAATGTGTATCTACCCTTATCTGTAATGGTGGTACTCGGAGTAATTATCCCTTCCTCAAGTGCCGCAACGGCAACACCGACCTTAAAGGTCGAGCCCGGCTGATACAGACCGAGAAGTGCTCTGTTGTAAAGGGGCTTTGCCTCATCCTCTGCCCACAAATTATAATCCGTCGACCATTTTGAAAGGTCAAATGTGGGATATGACGCAATGGCATATATCTCTCCCGTGGTGCTTATCGCCGTAAGAGCACCTGCCGCCGCATCCTCACCATCAAGCTCACCTTCGGTACTTGCCGCTTTATCATTTATATATTTTATATTATCACGAAGCCCGTCCTCTGCGGCGATCTGCATATCTATATCAATGGTAAGCCAAACATCATTTCCGCTTATAGGCTCTTTTGAGATGCGCTGGGAGATAATATTTCCGTTTTCATCCTCCTCGATCACCATCGTCCCATCCGTTCCGTGAAGGAACTCCTCAAAGGCTTCCTCGCAGCCGTCAACCCCGACCACCGCATTCATCTTATAGCCCTTTTCGCTGTAATATTCAAGATCCTCGGCATGAATAGGGCCAACTCTTCCGAGAATGTGGGAGGCATAACCGGGATATTCGTATTTTCTTGTGACCTTTTCGGTGAACATTATTCCCCTAAGCTCACTTTCCTTCATATAGGTTATGAGCTTAAGGTCAACATCCTCTGCAAAAACATATGGCTCAACCGAGCTAAATTGCACAAAAGCCATATCAAATCTGACCCTTATAAGCTCGTCCTTTTCTTCATCGGTATAAAGCGGCTGTCCATTCTCATCTACAGCATCAAGCTTATATTTTTTTATCATTTTTTCGGTAAGCTCTGCGGCAGTATTCTCAATTGGGTTTCCATCCTTATCCTCATGGAAGCCCATTTCCTTTATTGCCCTATCATATTTTGCTTTATATGAAGGATCGCTCATGAGATCGGGATTGTAAACATAATCCGGATAAAATCCTATGAGAGGTGATTTCGTTGGAGTTCTCTTCTCCGCATTTCCCGTTTCTTCGAGAGCATCGATAACTCCTAAAATGACATCATTCGATACCTCCGCATTTTTTGAGAGTGAGCCGTAATCGAAATCAAGATTATATGTATAAACATTTGTAACAAGAGCCTTTCCGTTTCGGTCGAATATCTCGCCTCTTTGCGCACGAATAGTAACGGTACGTGAATATGTCTTTTGAACAGACGAGGTATAAAGGCTTCTGTTGACAAGCTGAATATTTGCAAGCTTTGCCATATAAAATATGGTAACGAAGGTGAAAAGCACGGCTATTATAATGAGTCTGACGCTGAAGGATATGCTGATTTTTCTCTTTCCTGTGGTTCTCTTTGGAGCCATAGCTGACCTTTCATTCCTTTCCTAAAAACTATTGTTTAATAAAACTTACAATATGGTTAATATAATCATCTTTCTTCATTCTTTCCGGATGACCAACCCGTATAATTCTTGATGTATTATCACCAATAGTACCATTAAAAGTCCAACTGCTCATCGTCTTTTTTCCAATGGCAACATATTTTGTTTCAGAATTTGTTATCAAATCAAAAAGCTTCTCAATTTGCGCATCATAACCTTTTGTATAAAACACGATATTCTTTGGTTCAAGTGCTTTTATTTCTTCTTTGATAACATGCAAGCAAAAATCTCTCATAGAAGTTGTAGTAGTATCAACAGTAAACGAGTTGTTGCATTTCACCATATTGGTAAAAGCAATTTTTTCCCAAGCATTTTCATCATAAAGATTGTTGGCAATACCCTTGGTATAATTCCAATATGCCCAGCCAACATTTTGATATAATTCATCGGCTCTTTTGGTTGCATCCATAAAACCTCCGCATTTCACACCCGGAGCATCTCTGGCAACCTTTCCCACAAACAAAACCCTATATTTGCTATCATAATACTTATCACCAACCTGCCATATTGATACAGGACGAAACAACGAAGGGTTTAACTCTCTGCATTTCTGGCATATCTCCGACTTGCCTATATTTATTTTCTTATATATTTCAAAAATTTTCTTTTCGTTCTTATTCATTTACATATGCCTTTAACTCTTTTACAGCCTTACATACAATTTCACTGATTTTGTCGTAAGCAACATCAACTTCATCATCACTGAATGCAAAAATGTTTTCATAACTATATCCACCGTTTATTTTTGTACTTATATAGGAAATCGGAGAAGCTTTAAATAAGTTATAAAAATCGCTTTCAGTAGAAGGTCTCCGAATTTTTGTTTTATCCCTTGTGTTACAACCTCATAATCAACCGCTAAAACATATACACATTTTTCGCAGTCCAAAAAGACTTTTAAAACTTCAAGAAGTTCTACCGCTTTTGCCGGTTGAAGTCTGTCCAAGTCATCAACAAAAATAACCACTCTGTCTTTTCGTTCCTCTTTAAGCTTATCATTAACGGAATTTTGAAATTTATTCTTTAGGTCTTTGATTTGCTGCGCAAAATCAACGCCATCTCCTTCTAAAGCACCGGCAACTTTATCTGCAGCAATTCCACCTGCGAGCCTTTCCGCAAGAATTTCAGCTGCGGTTTTAGCCGCTCCACTAAGAAAACCAACAACTTTTTTACCTTTTCACGAGAACAACCAAGCTCTGACAAAAGAGCACAAAGCATGGATACCGTAAGTTCATTCTGCATTTGGAATTGAGAGAATTGCCAAGTATTAAACCATATGGTATGAACCTTATCCGATATTGTCTCTTTAATCATGTTCATCATACTTGTTTTGCCGCTACCCCAATCGCCTTGAATTGATATAGTCATTGGCGAGTCACAATTAACAATAAAATCACATAGTCCGTCCACATAAAGACTTATACCAAAAGTGTCATTCTTTTTTATTTCTATCGGTTTATCTGTATTTCCAAACATAATTTATTACTCCTAAATTATTACACAATCATCAAATCACCCCTCCATCTCCCTGTTATCAAAGAATCTCGACCAAATGGCTTTGGTGAGAAAATACACAGGGACAGCGAGTAGTAGCGAAGCAAAAAACTGCGGCACGAGAAGCCTTGAAAACACAACAGAAAATCCAAATGATGCATTTCTATGAGACAAAAACACCGCAGCAACCGAAAAAAATCCGTTCACAGTAAGGGAGATCAATATACCCACAAACCAAGATGCAAAATCACGGCGAAGGACTGTATAAGCAAGCAATGCCACCGTTATTCCGCAGAGCATATATGAAATTGGCAAAAGAGAGATTCCCGATCCACCAAGTGCATCGGCAAAAAATCCGCCCATTATTCCCGCTATCGTTCCCATGCGCTCTCTGTCATAAACAGCGATGACTATTACAGCAGGAAGAACAAGATCGGGCACTGCGCCAAAAACACGCAGTACCGAAAAAAACGAGGTCTGTACTATTGCAAGGAAGAAGAGCCATATACCCCAAACGATACTCTTTTTAAGAAGTGCCTGCCAGGAAATCGGAGAAAGCTGATTATTCAAAGGCAGCACCGTCCTCTCCCTCGGATTCGGTGTAGGCGATAAAGCTCTTGATTATCATAACATTTCGCACATCCGAAAGATCTGCCGCAGGCTTAACAGTAGCCTCGAGGGTTCTGCTGTATTCATCCGGAACAAGCTCCGTAACCTTTCCGATAACAAGTCCTCTGGGATAAAAGCTTCCGATGCCGCTCGAGAGAATAACATCTCCCACCCTTATATCAGCCTCTCCGGGCAGATATGACATTTTGCAAACACCGTTACTCTTAAGCTCATAAATGCCCTCAACAAGTCCCAGTTCACCCGAGCGTTCAACATATGCGCCAACGGAGGATGCAGTTTCGAGAATGGTAATGACCTTGCACCAGTTCATTCCCACCTCGCTGACATAGCCCACAATGCCCTCCTCGGTAATAACGGGCATATTGGGCTTTATATCGTGCATAGAGCCGCGGTTAAGGGTGAAAACGGTCATATAATTTCCGCTTTCTCTGCCAATGACCCTTGCCGCCTCAAATTCATAATCGATATGCTCGCGCTTAAGTCCCAAATATCCGTAAAGCCAGCGATTTTCTTCATTAATCGCATCTGCGGCGGAAATTTTGTTCTCAAGCTCCGCAATTTTGTCCTTAAGTATTCTGTTTTCGGCATTTATGCGGTCAAATTCCCCAAAATAGCTGACAAATCCGTCTATCCCTTCCGCCACAGACGTAAAGACATAGCGAAAAGGGGTCGCCACAGTTCCGAGTGCCGAGCGGACATAGTCGCCCTGCCCCATAATGCTGAGAACCGTAGGAACCGTTACAAGAACGATCGCCAAAAGAAGCGCTATTATGAAGAATCTGGATTTAAAAAATTTCGACATGATTACTTTTATCTCTTTCGGAATTTATTTTCGGGAAAGAACCACATTTCGAATTATCCTCGGGTCTTCAATTCCCTTTCCAAGTCCCAGCGCAACGCAGTCAAGCGGCTTTGCCGCAACATTGGCCTTAAGTCCCGTTCTCTCTGTTATAAGAGTAGGAAGTCCGCGGAGAAGCGCACCACCGCCCGCCAGCATTATTCCCGAATCGAAAATATCCGCAGAAAGCTCGGGGGGAGTTGTTTCGAGAGTTGTTTTTATACACTCAATTATGCGGTCTATCTGCTCACTTGTTGCTTCCCTTATGTCTCTTGAAGTAATATGAAGTGTTGTGGGAAGTCCGGTTTTCATATCTCTTCCGCTAACGTCCATTTCCGCAAGATCCGCTGACGGGTGAACAGAGCCGATCCTCTTTTTAAGCTCCTCACCCATAGGCATACCTATGGTCATATTAAATCGACGTCTTACATACTGAACTATAGCATCGTCAAGCTCGTCTCCCGCAACTCTTATAGAGCGTGAAACAACGATGCCGTCAAGGCTGATAACGGCAACCTCGGTAGTTCCTCCCCCGATATCGACTATCATGCTTCCTCTGGGGCTTGCTATGCGCAGTCCCGAGCCGATAGCCGCCGCCATGGGTTCTTCAACGAGGTCAACAGAACGTGACATGGCATCATACGCCGCATCCTCAAATGCCTTTTTTTCAACCTCTGTAACTCCATATGGAATACATATTATAACATTCGGGCGATTGAAAAATCCGCCCGTATTTATTTTGCGGAAAAACTGATGGAGCATCTCCGCCGTAACATCAAAGTCAGCAATAACGCCGCCCTTGAGGGGGCGGAATGCGGCAATGGTTCCGGGGGTCTTACCCAGCATCTTTTTAGCATCAGAGCCAACCGAAACAACCTTCCCCGTAACGCTGTTTTTTGCAACAACCGAAGGCTCACGGAGAACGATTCCCTTGCCCTTCATGTAAAAAAGAGTATTGGCTGTGCCAAGATCTATTCCTATTTGTTTATTCATGGTATAGTCACACCTTTCTTATTTCAAATGATCCGAAAGTCTTATTCCGAAAACACGGAGAAGCAATTTGCGAAGGCAAGAGGTGGGAAGTCCCACAACATTGAAATAGCAGCCGTCTATTCCCTCAACCCACATTGAGGCATAGCCCTGAATTGCGTAAGCCCCTGCTTTATCATCCGGTTCACCGCTTTCGGCATACCATTTTATTTCCTTCTCCGACATCTGAGAAAAACGAACAAATGTTTCCTCATATGACGATGCGCTCGCACCGTTATATATAACAGTAATGCCGCTGAGCACCGAATGCTCGCTTCCGCTGAGCAGACGGAGCATTCTCTCGGAATCCGCTTTATCCTTGGGCTTTCCGAGTATTTCGCCCGAGGCACTGACAACAGTATCCGCCGCAATTATCACGGTATCCGAAAGATCCTCACCCTCTTTTTCAAGATGAGCCTTCACCGCCGCCGCTTTTCTTGCGGAAAGTGTCATAACAACATCGCTCGGAGCTGTTCCCTCAGCGTAACTCTCGTCCGCCTCGCTCGTAACTATTCTGAAATCAAGCCCAAGATTTTCGAGGATCTCACTCCTTCTCGGAGATTTTGATGCAAGAATAAATTTCATATCATTTCACTCCCGTTGAGCCAAAACCGCCCGCACCTCGCTCGGTGGTGTCAAGCTCTGCGCTCTCAATGAGATTTGCGGCAAAAACAGGAAGAAACATCATCTGCGCAATTCTATCGCCGCGCTCGATGACAAAATCCTCTTTTCCCGTGTTGAAAAGTCCAACGCATACCTCTCCTCTATAATCGCTGTCGATAACACCGATTCCGTTGGAAAGGCAGATCCCCTTCTTTGTTCCGAGACCGCTTCTTGCGGCAATAACGGCAACAACATCATTACTCTCGGGCTCGAGGGATATTCCCGTTGGAATAAGCATTCTCTCGCCGGGAGCGAGAATGACCTTTTCGCCCTCTTCAAGAGCCGCACAAAGATCAAGTGCCGCAGATCCTCTCGTTGCGTATTTTGGCATTTCCATGCCGCGAGTAAGCTTTATTTTTACGTTCACTGTGCTCATTTTTACCTCACAAATCATTCCTTGATCCTTCTGACGGCAAATTCAAGGCTTTCTCCTTTTTCAAAAGCGGAGATAACCTCATCCACATCCTTTCCCCTCTCGGTGGAAAAAATGAAATGCATATCTGATATACCGTTGCGGTCAAGTGCATTTTTTCTGTCTCCCATGTATGTGGGAAGAGAATTATATATAATATTTCTGTGTTCTCTTTCACGAAGAACCGGGAAGATCACGCCCCTCCTATCCTTCAGTGCCGCTCTGCCCTTTTCACATTCCTCGCAGGATGAAAAATCCTTAATGGCGCACTTTTCAAGAAGCATCAGCGGAAGTCTGCCATAGACTATAACAGAGGACGCACCACCGATATCCCTTATCTGAGGAAGAGTAAGCTCGGGCGAGAGAATATAGCTTTCAAACCCAAGTCCTTCAAGCTCTGCTGCGCTTTCCCCATTAAAAACATTCAACCTAAAATCCCCAACGGGCACAAATCCTGCCTCAAGAGCTATGGAAAGATGCCCCAGATTACCCACAAGGGCATATTTTGCCCCATTTCGGGAAGCCTTACCAAGCTCGTCCTTTACCTTTTCCGCCTCGCTGTCAAAAATCACCGCAGGAAGGATAACTCCGTTTGCCGCTTCGCAATATTTATCAAGGGGAAGATATATTCTGTCAAAATACTGCTTTGCACTTTCCGTAATTGTCTCGGGAGAGTAAAAACATGCGCTCCTCTGCTTTTTTCTCTTGCCAAGGGGAGCATTTTTCTCATATTTCTTCTCCTCAACCTCTCTTGCGGGAGGCCCGACAAGAGCACTGACAGCGTTTCTTCGCAATGCATTGAGCTTTGAGACGGGGAGCATAATATTTCCGTTTATGCTAATATCCGATTTCTCTATATAAAAGGGGGTGTCACCAAGCTTTGAAAGGCTCGAAAGCGCACTTTTCTCTGTCATGGGAGCATTTATCGCCTCAAATGGCGCATCTCCATAAAGGGTAACGCTCCTCTCACCTCTCACAAGTGTCAGCTTTGAGGGTTTATCTGCCTGAAATGTTGCTTCAAGACTAATAGGCAGTTTTTTCTTGATACCTGAAAAGCTCTCAAGCTCTCTCGTGCTCTCTTTATCAGAAGCACTCCTTACCCCAAGCATACCTTTGCCGATATTACCTACAAAATAACCGTCGGTAAATCCACCTCTTGAAAAAACAGACGAAAGATATTTGACCTCATCGGAACTTGCGCCTCTGCGCTCGTCAAGAAGGGTGCGGTAGACCTTCGTCACCGCATGGACATACTCGGGAGATTTCATTCTTCCCTCTATCTTAAGCGACGCTGCGCCGCTTTCGATAACGGCAGGCATATGAGGCGCAAGGCAAAGATCACGAAGGCTTAGAGGATATTCTGTCCTGCCAGCAAAGGGAAGCCTGCAGGGCTGCGCACATTCTCCACGATTTCCGCTTCTTCCGCCCACAACCGAGCTGAAAAGGCATTGCCCAGAATGAGAAACGCAAAGTGCTCCGTGAACGAATATCTCCGCTTCTATAGGAGAATTTTCCGTAAAACTCTTTATGTTTTCGATGGGTGTTTCTCTTGCAAGAACCATTCTCCGAAAGCCGCGCTCAAAAAGAACTCTTGCACTCTCCGTATTATGTCCCGAAAGCTGCGTGCTTGCATGAAGCTCAATTTCGGGATAATGCCGCCTTATGGCAGCCGCGCCGCCAAAATCGGCAACTATAAGCGCATCCGCTCCAAGGCGATGTGCAAGCTCTGCAGTTTTAAGATAATCCGAAAGTTCTCTGTCAAGAGCCAGCGTATTGAGAGTCAGATAAGCCTTAACGCCATATGAATGGCATCTGTAAAAGGCATCTGCCATCTCCTTTTCGGAGAAATTATCCGCCCCGATCCTTGCATTGAAGGAGGACGCACCGAAATAAAGGGCATCTGCCCCCGCATCGATTGCCGCCTCAAGAGCACGCATAGAGCCTGCAGGGGCAAGAAGCTCCGGAAGTTTCTTTTTTTCGGACGGCATCGTCAATCTACCTTAATGCCATTTTCGCCGAGCTTTTTGCGAAGCTTCTCGTTTTCCGCCATAAGATGATTTATCTGCGCATTTTTCAGAGCCATCTCCGCATCAAAGCCCCTTACCTTTCTCTGCATCTTGATCTTATCGGAGCAATAATCAAGAGCGCAAAGAAGTGCCGCCTCGTTTCTGGAGCAACGTCTGCTCGCAGTATTGATCTCCCTTATTTTTCTATCGAGTATTCCAACTATCTCGTCAACGAATTCCGGAGATTCATCGGTAAGGATATTCATTTCGGTATCAGCAATGGTGATAGTGAATTTCTGCTTCATTTATGTACCCGCCTTTTCAAAAAACTCTTGCAATCTTTTCACAAATGATGTATAATGTACTCAAAGCACACCTTGTGTGTCGTATATATTATAATACAAAATTTGATATTAATAAATAGCATTTTGCAAAAAAACTGAAAAGTTAACAAAAAATTTTAGTTTTGGCACTCAAAATTCGCTATTTTCGGATATTTTTATGAAAAAAGAATCAAAAAAAGAAAAAAAGGAAAGAGCAAAAAGCATAACGAAGATTCTGGAGGCGGTATATCCCGCATCCGAATGCGCTCTGAAATACGAAGGCGAGCCATGGAAGCTTCTCGTAATGGGAAGACTCAGTGCCCAATGCACCGATGCAAGAGTGAATATCGTCTGTGAAGAGCTTTTTAAAAAATACCCAAGCGCAAAAGCTCTCTCGGAAGGTGAGCTTACCGATATTGAGAACATCGTGCGCCCTTGCGGACTTTTCAGAACAAAGGCAGAAAGTATAAAGGCGGCTTGTCATATGCTTGAAAATGAATACGGCGGCATTTTACCAAGCACAATGGAGGAACTTCTGAAATTTCCAGGCGTAGGAAGGAAAATAGCCAATCTTCTTCTCGGTGATATATACCACTTGCCCGCTATCGTTGCAGATACTCATTGCATCCGAATTTGCGGCAGACTCGGCTTTTATGATGAAAAACTGAAAGACCCGCACAAGGTCGAGATGATAATGAGAGAATATATAGAACCGGATAAGCAAAGCGATTTTTGCCACAGAATAGTTATGTTTGGCAGAGAATACTGCATGGCGCGTTCACCAAAATGCACGGAATGCCCCATCACCCATCTTTGCCCCAAAAATAAATAATTTTTAAAAAGGAGATAAAACTATGGGACTTATCAAAGCAGCAATCGGTGCTCTCGGCGGAACTCTCGCCGATCAGTGGAAGGAATTTTTCTACTGCGACGCAATAGACAACGATACACTTATGGTGAAGGGACAGAAGCGTACATCCTCCCGTTCATCAAACACCAAGGGCGAGGATAACATAATCTCAAAC
>CAYPKQ010000012.1:0-22650 GCA_964411355.1 uncultured Lachnospiraceae bacterium | reverse complement strand
TACTCGTAACAAAAGGACAGAAGCAAGTCAGCGGACGCTCATCAAACACCAAGGGTAGCGACAATGTTATTTCAAACGGCTCGGGAATTGCCGTTGCGGACGGTCAGTGCATGATCATCGTTGAGCAGGGCAAGGTCGTTGAGGTGTGTGCCGAGCCCGGTCAATATACATATGACAAATCATCAGAGCCCAGCATCTTTGCCGGTTCTCTCGGTCAAAGCATTCTTGATACATTCAAAACTATCG
Source organism: uncultured Lachnospiraceae bacterium (assembly GCA_964411355.1). Taxonomy (GTDB): domain Bacteria; phylum Bacillota; class Clostridia; order Oscillospirales; family CAG-272; genus SIG710. The sequence goes on along the minus strand of CAYPKQ010000012.1, from coordinate 22,404 downwards.
GAAAGCGTTTTGCACTCGGAGGCGACACAGGCAAGGATCAGAGGGTTTACTATTTCAACACAAAAGAAATTCTTGATAACAAGTTCGGAACGCCAACTCCCATCCCTTTCAGAGTGGTTGACAGCAAAATCGGCCTTGATATCGACGTTAGCGTCCGTTGCTCGGGAATCTATTCGTTCACCATCGCAAATCCCCTTCTCTTCTACACAAATGTTTGCGGAAATGTTGAAAGAGAATATTCTGTTGATGAGATCGCATCACAGCTAAAAACAGAATTTATCAGCGCACTTGCTCCCGCAATGGGCAAGCTCTCAGCCCTTGAAATGCGCCCCAATCAGATACCTGCGCATACTGCAGAGCTTGAAGCGGCGCTGAATGATGCTCTTTCCGCAAAATGGGGCGAGCTAAGAGGTCTTAAGATCAAATCTGTGGCTCTCAATCCCATAACTCTTCCCGAAGAGGATGAGGAGCTTATCAAGACAGCGCAGAAAAATGCTATTCTCCGTGACCCCACAATGGCTGCGGCTCACCTCGCAGGTGCTCAGGCAGACGCAATGAAGGCAGCGGCGAGCAACGATGCAGGGGCAATGACAGGCTTTATGGGCTTTGGAATGGCACAGCAGGCAGGCGGCGCAAATATCGGAAATCTTTTCTCAATGGGCGCGCAGCAGCAAAATGCTGCACCAAAAGCCGAGAATGGCTGGAAATGCTCATGCGGCGCAGTTAACAGCGGCAAATTCTGCACAGAATGCGGCGTCAAAAAGACAGAGGACGGGTGGAAATGTTCATGCGGTGCGGTGAATAAGGGAATTTTCTGCTCCGAGTGCGGCGGGAAAAAGCCGTCGGGTGCACCTCTTTACCGCTGTGACAAGTGTGGTTGGGAACCGAAAGATCCAAAAAATCCTCCCAAGTTCTGTCCCGAATGCGGCGATAGGTTCGACGACGGAGATATTATGTAATTCTTGCTATAAAGGCAGGTGAATTTTATTGAATACAATAAAAGAATATAAATGCCCATGCTGCGGCGGTGCGATCTCGTTTGATGTGGAAAGTCAGAATCTGAAATGCCCATATTGTGACACAGAATTTGATATAGAAGCACTTGGAGACTACAACGACGAGCTCCAAAATGGCGAAAGCTCTCCCGAATGGGAGGCGCAAGCCGGCGGCGACTGGAAAGAAGGCGAAGCCGAGAATATATGCACATATTCATGTAAATCTTGCGGCGGCGAAATCCTGGCAGACGCCACAACCGCCGCCACAAGCTGCCCTTTTTGCGGCAATCCGGTCATTCTGACAGCAAAGCTCGGAAACGATTTGAAGCCCGACCTTGTCATTCCTTTCAAATTCGACAGAAAAGCCGCCAAAGAAGCGTTAAAAAAACATTTTAAAGGAAAAAAGCTCCTGCCTAAAGCCTTTGCAGATGAAGCGCATCTTGACGAAATAAAGGGCGTATATGTTCCTTTCTGGCTTTTTAGCGCAGACACGTCCTCAAAAACCAGATACAAAGGTACGCGCGTCTCTCATTGGAGTGACAGCAGGTACAATTACACCAAAACAAGTTATTTTTCTCTCATAAGAGGCGGAAAATTGGACTTTTCTCATATACCCGTTGACGGTTCAACAAAAATGGCAAACGATATGATGGAATCTCTGGAGCCTTACAATATAAGTGAAGCGGTAGATTTTGAAACAGCCTATCTTGCCGGATATTTTGCTGACAGATACGACGTTCCCCGGGATGAAAGTATTTTGAGAGCAAATGAGAGAATAAGGCAAAGCATTATTGACGAATTTGAAAAAACCACCCTCGGATATCTGGGGACACATTGCACTAGCTGCAGCTTCGAGCTTTTAAGCAGTTCGGTCAAATACGCTCTGCTCCCCGTTTGGATGCTCGCAACAACCTATAAAGGCAATAATTACATATTCGCTATGAATGGGCAAACAGGAAAGTTTGTCGGCAACCTCCCAATGGATATCGGCGCATTTTGGCGTTGGTTTTTCGCTGTTTTCGGGATAGTTTCAGTGGTTTTGTTTCTAATTTTACTTTTAGCAGGCAAATGACGAAAGGAATTCGCAACATATGAAAAAAATAACACTTTTTACATATTTCATTTTTTTATCGATCATTTCTTTCTCATTATTCATCTGTGCCGAAGAGGGCTATTATTACGACGAGATCGGGCTCCTCACTCCAAGCGAGATCACTTCTTTGAATGTCAGGTTGGAGAATTTTGAAAAAGAGAACGATTCAAAACTTATGATTGCGTGTATCAACTCCTCAGGTGATAAAACTCCTTCAGGCTTTGCTTTTGACTATCTTTTTAACGCAGTCGGCAACACGGGAAACGGTATAATTCTTTTGCTCTCCATAAGCGATGGCAAAGTTGTTATAGATACGAGAGGAAGCGCAGGCGAAGCCTTAACAGACCAACGAGCGGATATATTATTTGATATGATGCTTTATGAGCATTTCACAAGCGGCGATTATTACAGCGGTTTTATTTCATTCATAGATATGTGCGACGGATATTATGCCATGGTTTCCAATGAGAATTACTCCTATTTAAGCACAAATTATGATTCAAACGAAATAAACTCAGAGATTTCTTATAGCAATCATGAATCAAATGATAGCTCTCTTGCTCAACTTATTTTATTATCTCTCGGCATAGGTCTCATTGCTGCGGTTTTAACCGTTCTCATTTTAAGAGGACAGCTTAAAAGTGTCAAAAACGCAAGAAATGCTTCGGATTATGTAGTTCACGGCAGTTTTTCTCTCACAGAAAAACGTGACATCTATCTTTACAGCACAGTTTCCAAAATCCCAAAGCCACAAAATGATTCTTCAAAATCTCGTTAATTTATTAATCAAAAAGCTGTATTTTTGAGTACTCAAAAATACAGCTTTTTATTATTCAGACATCTTTTTGATATCGTATGGTGTTGTCTGATAGACAAAGTAATTAAGCCAGTTGGAATAAAGCAGGTTCGCATGGGAACGCCATGTTACCATAGGTTCCTTTGTGTCATCGTCTCCGGGATAGTAATTTTTCGGAACAGAAATAGGAAGTCCGGCATTTTTATCCCTTAAATATTCCTTCTCAAGAGTTTTCGGATCATATTCCGAATGCCCCGTTATGAATATCTGCTTTCCGTTTTTCGACGAAACCGCATAAACTCCCGCCTCCTCGGAGGAAGCGATTATCTTAAGCTCTTGAACAGCCTCAATATCCTCTCTCTTCACCGTTGTATGACGGGAATGAGGGACATAGAAAACATCATCAAAGCCGCGAAGAAGTATAGAACGAACATAATCTGCCTTATGCGGAAAAACTCCGAAAAGCTTTTCGTCAAGCCCAACCTTGTTTATTCCATAATGATAATAAAGCCCCGCCTGCGCCCCCCAGCAAATATGGAAGGTGCTATGTACATGAGTTTTTGACCATTCCATTATCTCGCAAAGCTCAGCCCAATAGTCAACCTCTTCAAATTCCATCTTCTCAACCGGCGCACCCGTTATGACCATGCCGTCAAAATATTCATTCTTATAAGAATCGAAGGTCTGATAGAATGCCGTAAGATGCTCCTCCGCAACATTCTGCGATTTGTGAGTTGCAGTGTGCATAAGATAAAGCTCAACCTGGAGGGGTGTATTACTAAGCAGACGTGAAAGCTGAGTCTCAGTATCTACTTTCGTTGGCATAAGATTGAGAAGAAGAATTCGGAGAGGACGGATATCCTGCGTGATCGCACGGTTTTCCGTCATTACGAATATATTTTCTTCTTCCAGCACACGTGTTGCAGGAAGCTCGTTTGGTATTTTAATAGGCATAATAATACCTCTTCAAAAGTATTTTTTACGCTTCAAGTGCGTTTTTAAGGTCTTCTATTAGATCGTCTGCGCTCTCAAGTCCGCATGAAAGACGAACAAGCTCGGGGCGAACGCCTGCCGCAAGCAGCTCATCGTCATCCATCTGTCTGTGAGTTGTAGATGCGGGGTGGAGACAGCAGCTTCTTGCATCTGCAACGTGAGTTTCGATGGCAAAAACACCAAGCTTCTTCATAAACGCTTCAGCAGCTTTTCTTCCGCCCTTAACTCCAAAGCTCACAACGCCGCAGGAGCCCTTTGGCAGATACTTCTTTGCAAGATCATAGTATTTATCGCCCTCAAGCGAAGGATAGTTTACCCAATCCACCATCGGATGATTTTTAAGGAATTTTGCAACAGAGAGACCGTTTTCACAATGACGAGCCATTCTCACATGGAGACTTTCAAGACCGAGATTGAGAATAAACGCACTCTGAGGTGCTGGAGTTGAGCCTAAATCACGCATAAGCTGTGCAGTTGCCTTTGTAATATATCCGGCCTTGCCGAATTTTCCGGCATACACTATGCCGTGATAGCTATCGTCGGGGGTGCACATTCCGGGAAACTTTTCCGCATGAGCGAGCCAATCGAAATTGCCCGAATCAACAATGCATCCGCCAACCTGCGCACCGTGACCGTCCATATATTTTGTTGTGGAATGAGTTACGATATCCGCACCGAACTCAAAGGGACGGCAATTTACGGGAGTTGCAAATGTATTATCAATTATCAGCGGAACACCGTGTGCATGAGCAGCAGAAGCAAACTTTTCAATATCAAGAACAGTAAGTGCGGGATTTGCAATAGTCTCGCCGAAAACAGCCTTTGTATTGGGTCTGAAAGCGGCCTCAAGCTCCGCTTCCGAGCAATCGGGAGAAACGAATGTAAAATCAATTCCCATCTTTTTCATAGTAACCGCAAAGAGGTTATATGTTCCGCCATAAATTGTTGATGAAGAAATGATGTGGTCGCCCGCATTTGCTATATTAAAGGTAGCATAGAAATTTGCAGCCTGACCCGAAGAAGTAAGCATTGCCGCAACGCCGCCCTCAAGCTCGCATATTTTTCTCGCAACGGTATCGCAGGTAGGATTCTGGAGTCTGGAATAGAAATATCCCGAAGCCTCAAGGTCAAAAAGCTTGCCCATATCCTCGCCGGTGTCATACTTAAAGGTAGTACTCTGATAAATCGGCACCTGGCGTGGCTCACCGTTCCCGGGAGTGTAGCCTCCCTGAACACAAATCGTTTCAATTTTCTTATTTGCCATAATATTTTATCTCCTTTTTTGATGTTGGATTCAATATAATATATTATTATACACCCTTTGGCGAAAAAAGTAAATAGCTTTAGAAATTTTTTTGTCAATCCCCTCTGAAACAAGGCTTTTTACTTTCTGCATACCAATAAACAGTAATTTATCGAACAGGCGATAACGAATTTTTGTAGGGGACGGCGACCACGACGTCCCTCAAAAGACGTGAAATAATCGTGATTTTCAAATGATAAAAGGGACGTCGTGGTCGCCGTCCCCTACAAAATACATCTTCAACAGTTTGCTAAATTACTGTTTATCGGTTACATTCGAAAAAATCCTTATGCTAAAACGACAGGGGCTGATAACTCAGCCCCCGATTTTTTATTTTTATGGAAAATTTGTTCGCTAAACTATTTTATACTCTATTTGGGATATATCCGCCAAGTGAAATAATTTTCTCCTGCAGATCGGAAATTTTTATCTCTCTTGTATCCTCTTTTGCTTTTGCGAGAGAAGCCGCCGCACCTGCCGCCTGACCTGTTATAAAGCAGCCGGGCATAACTCTGATAGATGACTGCATTGCTCTGTCGGTGCTGACGCATCTGCCGGCGGTAAGGACATTTGAAAGTCCCGTTGGTGTAAGTATTCTATAAGGAATACCGTATGATTCACCGACGCCGTAGTGCTTTGAGAATGCCTGAAGAAAATTATCAAAGGATTCCTTATCGGGCTTCATTGTGTGGATATCAACCGGGTAGGAATAGCGACCGATCTCATCGTCAAATACAGCTCTACTCTCAAAATCCTTGAAATCGAGAACATAATCACCGATAATTCTGCGGGATTCTCTTATTCCCAGCATATCAGCAGTATAGCAGAGGAACATATTGCTGAATCTTCCGCCCAGATATTCTTTATAGTATTTTTCGTATTCGCGAATGATCTTTCTGCCGTGAAGCATTGCCTTTGTAAGAGAATTTTCATCTCTTGCATCAACCTCAAAGCAGTGACCTATGTTTCCTCCGCCTACGCCGCATTCTTTGCTTGTTTCCGCCATTCCGGGAAGATGAAGATCAAAGTTTGTAAAAACACCGTCGTTATAAGCATCTTCGATTTTTATGTTCTGTCTGCCAATATTGGGCTGTGAATAGTCGATATTTGCCCAAAGTGAGCAAAGAGTGGCGGGCATTGCCGTTCCGCTCTCGTCGCCGTGCTCAACCTTGCCGCCTGCCCACGCAGCAAGGTCACCGTCTCCCGTGCAGTCGATATATATCTTCGCTTTTACAGCAAAAAGGCCGCTTTTTGCCGCAAGGATGACATTTTCAACTCTTCCGTCTCTTGCTTCAACATCCACAAGGCTTGTGAAAAAGCTGAAGTTGACGCCTGCGGAAACTGCCATATCGTCATAGAGCTTTTTGAGCTTTTCAACGGGGTAAGCATAATATCCGTCGCCAAGAGCTTCGTCTTTCTTGTAGATGGCATCATGCACCTCTCTGCCAAAGCCACCTGCAAGGAAGTTTTCTCTATCGGTAAAGGTGGAAAAGCATGGAACAAGACCTACTGTACCCGAGCCGCCGAAGCATCCGCTGCGTTCTGCAAGAAAAACAGAACATCCGAGTTTTGCGGCACTTACCGCAGCCGCAATTCCCGCAGGACCGCCGCCTGCAACGAAAACGTCAACATTATATTTTTCACTTAAATTTCGAGTAAATATCATATCATATATCCTCAGTTTTATTTTCCAATATTGTTAAGCAGGCTAAGAACAGTTTTCAGCTCGTCACGCTTTATTTTGTCAGCACTTTTTCCTGCGAGAACGCAGTCTGCAAAATATTTGATCTCATTCATCGGGCCGCAGTTTGCTGGAAGTCCCAAAACCTCAATATTTTCGTTTGCTTCCTCTTCAAAGGGAGTAACGATCTCGTCATTTTCCTCCTTATATACAGTAAGCTTTCCGCCTGCATATTCAATAACGCCCTTTTCAAATTGGAAGATAAAGCTTACGGAAAATGGCTTTCTGCCGTTGAACCAAGCCGCTTCGGCATTTATAAAGAAGCCGTCATATTCATATGTAACATTGAAATAATCCTGCATAGCGTCATTCGCTCTGTGAACGATGGCGTTTTTCGGTGCGCCGAAGGCATAGACCATAAAGTCCGCATCATGTATATGAAGGTCAAAGGGAACAAGACCGCTGCGCTTCTTATCCTGCAGCCAACCGTCCCAGCTCCACTTTGGAACACCGCTGAGTCTTGACATCTTACCACTCATGAGCTTTCCAAGCTCTCCGCTTTCATAAACCTTTTTAACATAGTCATATTCTTGCCAGAAACGAACCACCTGACCTATCATATATGTCTTGCCGCGCTTTTCAGCCTCGTCATAGAGCATATCGATATCGTCAATATTGAGCGAGATAGGCTTTTCGCACATTATGTGCAGATTATGGAAAAAGCCCTTCATTGCATACTCTGTATGAAGATATGTAGGAAGGCATATGTCCAGAACATCAAGCTCCTCATTTGCCAGCATCTCATCACAATCGGTATAGAAATTTGCATCAAGCTTTTCCTTCCATTTTTCCATCTGCTCTGGGCGAATATCGCAGAGAGCCACTATCTTTGCCTCCTCTACGCTCATCCATGAGGGAATATGTGAATTACTTATTGCACCTATACCAACAATTCCAACCTTAATCATTTTTCTTTCCTCCTATTTTTTATCCGATAAGCTCGGAAATCTTAAATCCTTCTTTTTCTTCTATTATGCTTAGCCATTTTTTGTATTTTTCAAGGTCAAATGCGGGGCTTCCGAGAATAGCATGGTTATAATGCTTCTCGCCGTCAATATCCCATTCTATCATAATAAGACGCTTTGCTGAAACAAATTCGTCAAAGGAGCATACCTTCCCGGTTGAGTTTGCTGCGGAGAAATATTCTCCTTCCTTTATGACTTCTCCCGTTTCGCCGTCATATATTTTGTAGCATCCCTTTGCATCCTCAAAGGTGTCGTTTGAAACATAAAGTCTGCATTTCCAATCATCGGGTTCCTTCAGCATCATGCATACCTTCTGCTGGCAAGCCCTTATATAGTAATAAGCGAGTTTCTTCTGAAAATCATAGCTTACAACAGCGTCCGAGAACTGCGGCCAACCGTCGATCATGTTCCACCAGAGAATACCCGTGCGCTCCCATTTCTTCATTCTTGTGTCCTCGATAAAGAACTTGAATGCTTCCGCCTGTGATATCTGAGAAGCCAGAATAAAGTCGGAAAGATTATCGGGAACAATATTGAAAAGCTGCTTCACCTGCTTGACCATAAGGGCGATGCGGTAAGCATAAGGTCCTTCGGGTCCCGTCATCTCTGCGGCATGAACCAGCCATTCCGAATTATCAAGGCAAGGCCAGAGCTTGTCCTCGGAAATAAATGAACGGATGGAGCTTTCTCCGTTGCAGCCATGATAGCCGATCTCGGAGATGAAATGGTAAACCTGATGGCGGTAATAGGGCGTTTTGAAATAATCTCTGGGACCCCAAGGGTGATCCTCGGGAAGGAAGCTGGGCCAGCCCGCTTCGCCCTTCTTTTCGAGTCGCCTGTTCTGCCATTTTTCATATGCCGCATCCGAAAGATAGGGGCTTGAGGGCAGATACGGACGGTATGGATCAAGTCGATCAATGACCGAGGGGAGAACTTCTCTCGTTATTTTGTTTTTATCGGGGTCAAGTCCTCTGACCGAGGCATTATATACGTCACATTCGTTATCACCGCACCAAATTATGATGGATGGATGATTGCGAAGTCTCCTTACGACCTTTTCTGCCTCCTCACGCATTACGGAAAGGAATTTTTCCTCCAGCGGATATGTGGCACAAGCCATTGCAAAATCCTGCCAAACCATAATGCCCATTCTATCGCATTTGTGGAAGAAGGAATCGTCCTCATAGACGTTTCCGCCCCAACATCTGAGCATATTGCACTCGGTGTCGCAGAAAAGAGAGAGCATTCTTTCATATCTTTCTCTGTCTCTTGAATGGAGAGCATCGGCAGGAACCCAGTTGCTTCCCTTGACCATTATCTTTTCGCCGTTTATACGGAAGAAAAAGTCTCCGCCCTCATAATCCACAAAGTCGCTTCTTTCGAGCTTCACGGTTCTTATGCCGAATGTAAGGGGCTTTGAAGCAATAATATTTCCGCCCCATATAAGCGAAACCGTTGATTCGTAAAGACTCGGCTCGCCATAGCCGTATGGCCACCAGAGATCGGGTTCTGTAACGGTAAATTCAAAGCGTCCCTGAACGAATCTGACCTTATGGTCATATGTAAAGCTCTTTCCGGATGTGCTTTTGCCCTCAATTCTGAGTACCATGTCTGTCTTTTTTCTGTACGAGGTCTTTACATAGTAGGAGAGAGCCATTTTTGCGCTTCCTCTGTCGGCTCTGACGGTGGTTATATAGAGCGGACCGATCTCATTTTCGCCCTCGATTTCAAGTGAAACATCGCGCCAGATACCTGCAGACAGTATTCTCGGCATAATATCCCAGCCGTACATGTGAGGGGCTTTTCTCACACGCAGAGATTCAAAATTTATATGGTAAGCAGATTCATAGCCCTCGGAGAGCCCGTCCTCTGCCATTATCATGGGCGAATAAATGACGACCGAAAGGGTGTTTTTTTCGCCGCTACGGATGATATCCGAAATATCAAATCGGTGCTCCACAAGAGAATTTTCCGAATGGGCAAATTTCTTGCCGTTAAGATAGTAATCGGCAAAGCAATCAACCCCTGCGAAATTGATATATGTTCTCTCGCCTTCTTCAACTGCCGGGGCATCAAAATCAAGCTCGTATTTCCAATCGTAATATTCATATTCCTTTAAAAGGAGCACGTTTTCGCCAAAATAGATATCCGGCAAGATCCCCGCGCGCATCATATCGATTTCTACGTTTCCGGGAATGCTGCCCTCAATGCACCGAGCTCCCTCAAAGCTGTCCGTGCCGTCATTTTCTCTGAAATAAAGCTTGCATTTTCCGTTTATTATCAGCTTTTTCATGTCTTTTCTCCTATTTGCTTGTTATAAGCTTTGTTTTTTCTGCTCTTTTCGGTAATCTCCGGGAGACGCCGAATAAAATGCCTTAAAATCTCTTATAAACTGCGAAATGCTTCCGTAACCGCAGGAAAAGGCTATGTCCGTAACATTCATTTCGGTGGTTCTTAAAAGGAGCGAGGCGGATTTTAAACGCTTTTCCTTAACATAATCTATAAAATTACGGTCCACATATTTTGCGAAAACACGGCTGAAATGACTTTTGGAATATCCCACCTCCTCGGCAACTCTTTCGAGTGATAAGGAAGAACGAAAATTTTTATTTATAAAACGCAATGCTTTTTGCATACTCTCAGCAACGCCCCTGTTTTCCTTTTCGGTGGCGCTTTCGTGTGTACCGTTCTTTACGAGAATGTCAAGAAGAGCACCCGCCACAAGATAGAGTCCTGAAATATCACCTTTATTTATCTCCTCTTTGCCGGTGCTTTTTTCGGAGATTTTTGAAAACGAATTTACTATATGACGGGATAAATATTCTGCACATATTTTCATGTCCTCCGTGCAGGAGACACTTGTAAATGAAGGACAAGAAGAGATAAGGCGTGCAAGCTCACTCGGAACAAGATCCGCATCAAAGAAGAAGGTATAGATAAGCATACCGTCCTTAACATCAATGCGGTGGATATCTCTCGGAGTTACCATATAAAGAGTGCCTTCGCCAATCTCCCTTATGCTTCCGTTGACGATATGAGCACCTTTTCCTCTTGCGATATATTCGAGCTCATAATAATCGTGAAAATGAAGGGGACAACTGCTTCGGTGTTCTCGGTTTCTTGCGAAAAAACCGTATTTTTCAAAAAAAGCCTCGTTGGATTTTTCAATATAGATACTATCCATTTTATCGTTCACAGTATCATCTCCTTCCTTTTGGTCTAACAATGTAATTATAACTTATCGAAAGACCCATGTCAATATAACATTTCCAAATAATAAATGTTTTTAACGCTGATTTGCATTTTTTGCTGTTACAGTTTATTATAACAATAAAAAATGCTTTTTTCTGCGCATTTGTTGCTTTTTTGTTACGTTTTTATGCTATTATGTTTTTTGCTGTTGAATTTATCTTTAAGATATGTTAAAATTAGACGTATAGAAGGAGCGTGAGGATATGAAGATCGGTTTTTGCAACAAGTTTTTTACCGGTTTAAAAACCGCATTTTTAACGGATGCCGGCTTTGAATGTTTCTCCTTATGTCTTTGCCGCAATGAGGATAAGAGCAATGCAAAACTTGCCCATGAGCTTTGCTTTTCGGGCATGGATGAGAGTGCTTTTTATGATGCCGCAAGGATGGCATCGGAAAATGGAGTGCGTAAGCTCGTTATAAGTGAAGATTTTGCCCTCGAAAAAGAAGAAATGCTCCTTTCTCTCCCCAAAATGTCATTTGAGATAGCCATCGAAAACGAAAAAGCAGACGTAGGTTCTCTGCTTGAATTTTTTGAAAAAGCGGATGAAAGCAACAATGCTTTTGGGCTTTGTCTGAATACCGGACATGCTATTCTTTCCGACCATGAGCCGCATGAGCTTTTGTCTGTTTTTAGGAGAAAGATATTTTCCATTCATGCAAACGATAATCACAGAACGGGTGACTATCATCTTCCCCCCTTCAGAGGACGCGGCGGTGTTGATTGGGAAGAATTTACCGCAGCTCTTGCAGAGACCGGATATGACGGCGAGCTTTATCTTGATGTGAGAGCACCCGATGTAAGCTCGGATATCATTATGAAAAAAAGTCTTGCGGTGCTTTGTCTCATTGCAAAGGATATAGAGGAAAGCATTAGGAAAAAGAGGGGGAAATTATGAAGGAAATAAAAAAACAGCTCCTTTCGGAGCTTCAAAACGGAAGAATGGGAAAGATTGTCGATACAACCTTCCGGAGTCTCATCGACCGACTTTCTCCCGAAGGCTTTTTGCCCGAATCTCTTTCGGGATATTATAAGGGAGAATTTCCGCGCTCTGCGGGATGCTATGCCCTTCTTATGCTTGAAAACGGCAGAGCAGACCTTGCCCGTCTTGTCCTTTCATATGTTTTTGATACGGTGAAAGAATTGGGACTTCCGAGAATTCCCCATGTTATAAGAGAAGGCAGAAGCTTTATCGACCCCATAGATCAGATAGACGGCGCGGCACATAATATCCTCGGCTATGCGAGGGCTTGTCTCTATGCGCCCGATAAAGCCTTTGAGGACAAATATTATGATTATTGCCGTCGTGAAATTATCAGCTATTATGATTTTCCGTATTTTTATTTTAACTATGCTCATGCCACAAGTCCCTTTGCAAGTCATAGGCTGGGGCTGATATTCAACATGCAGTATGAGCACGACAGAGAGGATAGGCTCTGGGCTTGCTTTGATATGGTTACCCAATCCTTTGTTGGTGCTGCGGGGGATGCAATGCTCCGTCTTGCCGAAAGAAGAGGAGATAATGAGCTTGCGGAAATTCTGCGCTTCAGAACAAACGCACATCGTGAGGGTGTTGAAAAATATATGACCTTTGATGCGGAGGGAAAGAAGCTTTATATGGAAATGAGGCTTCCCGACAGCAATTTCGGAATTCCGTATCCCGCTCTCGGATTTACAAATTACGGTCCTATTGCCGCAGGCTGGGAAGGAATAAATTCAAGCATTCTTGAAGATACCCTTGATCATATCGAAAAAATCGTACCTTATTACGATGCGCCCTCGGACAGCACCATTCTCATGCAGGAATATAATCCCGACGGTTCTCTCGATATGCAAACATACGGAAAAGCCATCGCTTGGATGCTTGAGCATCAAAGGCTGAAGGGCGAATATGACAAGATCTATGAGTGGTTCAAATTCTTCAATCATTACCATAAGGATCACGATATTTTCTGTGAAATGTTCTATATGAAGGACGGAGAATGGGTCTTTCGCGATTACGGAAACGGCGAGCAGTGCATCTGGTTCTGCATGATGCTTCTGCGCCTTCGCCGCACTCTTGAGGAGGAATTGCTTTGAAGCTGAGTTTATCAAATAATTCCTTTTATTTCATCTCCCCCGAGGAGGCGATGGAGAAGATAAAAAATGTGGGATTTGACGCAATGGATTACAGAATGACCGAGGTTGGCATCCGGAAGAATCCCGAAAAATTCTTCTCTATGATAGAAAGACATAAAAATGCCGCAGAAAAATGCGGAATAGTTTTCGGACAATCTCATGGACCATATATGACACCGTGTGATGATGAGGAAAAGACAGAAGAGCTTTTTAAGGCACAGGTAATGGCGATAAAGGCGGCGGAAATGCTTAAAATTCCTTATATTGTTTTTCATGTTTGTGTCTATTCGGGGCATTTTTCGGATGAAAAACGAAAAATCGCAGGCGAAAGAAACATAAAATGGTTTTCGCATCTTATTCCTTATCTTGAAAACAGTCCTGTTAAGGCTTGCATTGAGAATTGTTATATTGATTCCGCAGACGAAAAAAGATGCTATCCCACCTTCGGTTCATGCGGCGAGGAGATGGTATATCTTATCGATTCTCTCAATGAAATTGCGGGATTTGAGGCGTTCGGAGCTTGTCTTGACGTTGGTCATTGCTATTGCAGCGGCGGTAACGCACCAAATATGGCAAGAATGCTCGGAAAAAGGCTTCTTGCTCTCCATCTTCACGATAATGACACCCGAAATGACTACCATCTGCCCCCATTCTGTTCCCCAAAAGGCATAGATTGGCAGGATTTAGCTGCGGCACTTCGAGAAATAGGCTATTCGGGCACATTGAATTTTGAAATAGACAGCCTTATCGTGCGCCGTTCACCCCAGCTTACAAAAGCAACTCTCGAGCTCTTTTACGAGCTTGGATGTGAGCTTCGCTCAATGATAGAGTAAGCTTTGTAGTTTGGCAGTATAGCACTGTTTTTCGGCAGTATTTATCATTGTTTTTATCATAAAATGCAGGTATAATTATCCCAAAGCTCGTAATGATGGGAGAATTTTCAAATGAAAAAAATCAGAATTGCGCAAATAGGAATAAGCCGGAACAGTCACGGCAGTGATATTTTAAACTGTGATTTTATGATTCAAGGATTTGCAAAAATGGTAAGAGGCGGAAAGGAAAACCCCCGGAGCTGCGACTACGAGCTTGATCTTTTCAAGCTTGTGAAAGAGGCTTGCGGTGAATAAAAGATATAGGAGAAATAAAAATGTTCAAAATCGATCACGATCTTCATAATCACACGGGGCTTTCGCTTTGCAGTGCGGATCCGAGCTTTTCGGTGCAGCATATTCTTGATCATGCCGCAAAGGTTGGCTACAACACAGTGGCAATAACAAACCATACTTGGGATGAAATGATCCCCGGTGCAACCCCATATTATCAGCAGCAGGGACTTGCACACATCAGAAAAGTGCTTCCGCTTCCGCAGAAAGAGGGCATAAAATGTCTTTTCGGATGCGAGACCGAATATTGCGGCGGTGACAAGCTGGCACTTCATCCTTATCATTATGACGATTTTGATATCATCATCGTGCCGCCAAATCACTTCAGCGGTCAGATCGGACTCGTCTGCCCCAAAGAGCTTGACACCACCGAGGATTGGATGGATCTTCAGATCGAACGCCTTGAGGAGCTTCTCAGCATCGATCTTCCCTTTGAGAGAGTGGGAATTGCGCATCTTCAATGGTTCGAGGTTGGAAAGGAGTATATTCCGTCTGTTCTCGCACACGAAAAAAGATATTTTAACGTCTTTAAAGAGTATGCAAACAGAGGTGCGGGCATTGAGCTTAATGCATCTGCATTTATATATACAGACCCCGATGAAAGAGAGGCTTATGAGGCTCTTAACCCAAGGAAAAAATACAGTCAGTGCGTAAGCTATGACAAAATGCTTTGGCTTTTTTCGATAGCAAAGGATGCGGGCTGTAAATTCTATGCAGGTTCTGATTCCCACACAGCCGAGCGTCTTGATTGGCCTCAAAAATATCTGCCGAGAATAATTAAGGATTTGGGGCTTACCGAAAAGGATAAATTTTTCCTATGCGAAAGGAGATAAAATATGCTTAAAGGACACATAAGACAGGATTGGTACGACAACTGCGTTGAATACCACAAAAAAGATTATCCCGCCTGGTGGAAAAAGATGTTTGAGGAGCTTCACGATCCGAAAAGAGGAGATCATTTTTCTCTCATAAGCTCCAGCAGTTATCTTGTGCGTCTTGGGGAGCTTAAAATCCTCATTGATCCCGCTTGGTATATTCCAGGTGTTTTTGACTCCATGAAGGAGCAGATTAAAAAGGATCTTGCGGGTGTGGATTATATAGTTTTCACCCATGAGCACGGAGACCATTTCAATCCCGAGCAGGTTGCGTTTTTAAAGGATCTGCCGGTAAAATGGATAGTTCCCGTATATTTTGACAAGTGGTTTTTAAGCACCGGAGTTGACCCGAAAAATATTATTTTCGCCTCGCCCGATATGAAGATCGATCTTGGCGGCGGTGAGCTTCATGCTCTTGAAGGTAACCATAACTATCCCGATGGCGGAAAAGGTCCGAAGGAGCTTATGTATATTGTTAAAGCGGCAGGGAAAAAGCTCTTCTTCCCCGCAGACCTTCGCGCCTTCAAGCTTGAAATGATACCTAATGAGGGAGAATATGATTGCGTATTTCTTCATATGTATCTCAGCAGAACGGACGGCTATTCCTACCCCTTTGACGAGTATTATCCCGATCTTGTGAAATATGCGGCGGCACTTAATACCAAAAAGATCTTTCTCGGACATCTTTACGGCTTCCAATGCGGCTCGCCCGATAGAATATGGAATTATATGCACGCCGGAATGCTCATGGACGGACTTTTCTGTCTGCGTCCCGATATGGAGCTGAAAATTCCTTTTGTGGGTAAGAGCTACGATATATAATCGTTTTTTTAATGAATTACTGTTTGAAAAAGTGCTGTATTAAATGCAAACCATTTAATACAGCACTTTTTTAGTATTTATAGATGATTATTTGAACTCAATAACCTTTTTGGGTGAATTTTCGGTAAGTGATACGGAATATTTTTTATCACCTACTGTAATCTCATAATCTCCGTAAAAGCCTCTGAAATCAAGGCTTCCGTTCTTTATCTCTCCCTCGCCCTCGGTATGCCACTCCAAAAGCAGCTCTTCAAAGACTTCATATACCGGCTTTTTGGTAAGGTCGTGGCGGAGAAGTCCGCCGAAATATTTGTTTTCGTGCGCTCCGCTTGCACCACCGTCATTCAGATTCCAATAGATTATGGCTTCCATAGACTTTATGCTGAAAAACAGACGGAATGTGGCTCGCAGAAGCTCTGCTTGAACCTCCTCGTCCTCGGCAGATGCGCTATATGCAGGGAGAGTTATCTCCGTTATCTGCATTTTTGTGCCGAGGCGGGCATATTCGTCAAGTATTCTGAAAAGATTTGCGGGGTTATATCTGTATTTTGCAATTTCAGCCTCATTTTCTTTATCGAAAAAGCTATGATACTGAAATCCGATGGAATCCAGCTTTGCATCCTTTTCCCGAAGTATATCTCTTGCAAGAACATAATATGCGCTTCTGTTCGGTATGATATCACCGTGGGGTAAAAGCATACAGCCAAGAGAAACATGATCATTGAGAATAAGATGATTATTCGGAAAATACTCCTTCGCCTTGATAAAAGACCAGGTGGCATAGTCGGGAGCACCGTAAAAATCCGAATAAAGATCATAAGGATCATTAAACGGCTCGTTGAGCACCTCCCAAGAGGCGATCACATCACTGTATCTTTCGGCAAGTTCAATGAAGCGTGCTTCAAGCGCCGCCTTATGCTCCTTGACCGAAGCACCATAAAGCCACTGCGGTCTGAAATAATCGTAATTCAAGCAATGAGCCTTTGGTTCTATGCCCTTCTCCTTGCAGTATTCAAGACAAAGGTCAATGGGAGGGCGACGATAGATAGGCTCGCTATCCTTTCCGTAGCGGGGTTTTCCCTTTATAGGCTCCTGATCCTTCCAATAAAAGGGAAGGGTTGCAAGATTGAAGGTCTTTGGAAAAATCTCGCGGTATTTTTCATTCAGAGCTTCATCCTCAAATTGGTCGAGCATAAAAATATTTGCACCAAATTTAAAGGCGTGATTTTTCAGCTTGTAAGAAACCTTGCTTCCATCCGGAGTGCCCGAAAAACGCAAAGAAAAATTGCCCTTTCGATTCTGTTCTATGCCGTTTTTTATGCGTTCCTCAGCTTCTTCATTTTCTCGAAAATATTTCAGCGCAGAATTAAGACGCTCATTTTTCATTTTCGGTTCCTCTTTTTCATTAGTTTTAACAAAAATTATAAAGCATCCGAAATGGAAAATCAAATATAATATTACTGTATTTTGATACTTTTTTATTGATTTATGGGATGAAGCGCTGCGCCGATAACGGTTCCAAACTGTGAATTCTGAGGGAAGATGAATCTCACTCCGAATGCATCGGAAAGGTTTTCAAATACAGCTCTCACATGGGGAAGGGTGGTGAGGTTACCTGTAAGGACAATGTCACGGAGCTTATGCGCTCTTGCGGCAAAAATTGCAGTTGTTGCGACAGTTTCTGCGACCATATTGATAATTCCCAGAGCAATATCGCTCTTGCTTGCAATGTCGCTGAGCTTTCCGAAGTTTGAAGCGGTCAGCTCTTCATTCATCCCCGGATATTTATGGGTTTTTGAAAGATCCTTAACCCTCAGGTCAATATTTGCGAGATCACCATCCTCGCAGATCTGCTCGATATGCTCGATGGTGTCGATACCTATCATCTTTTTGGAAAGACCGATAAGAGTACCGCCGCCAACTCCCGTACCGCCCATATATTCGGTATGGCAATTGCCGTTCTCATCCACCTTTGCGTGTATTATGGCAGTTCCCGTGCCCATGCTTACGACTATGGCTTCACGAAGCCCCGAAAGATAAAGACCGCCAATTCCCACGCTTCCGAATTCCGGAACGGGGATACATTTGAGCGAATATATCGGCTGTTCAACATACGAAGAGCCAACGCCCGTCATCATGACCCTATCTATATCCGAAAGAGCAAGCCCATTCTGGAGAGTGAATTTTCCAAGTGCACCGTAAATTGATGTTATGGGGTCTGTGGCTCTGACAAATTGAGGTTCTATCAGATTCTTTGGCACGCCTTTTTCATCTGCCTTAAAGCCGACTATTTTCGTTGTGCTTCCTCCAACGTCTATTCCTATAACAACTCCCATATCAAAGCTCCTTATTTGTTTTCTATGTGTCTTTTGATGGCTTCAAAGGATGCGTCACTTATATCATGCTCAATTTTACAAGCATCCTCCGAGGCATTCACCTCGTCAACGCCGAGGCTTATGAAAAATTTGGTTATTATCGTATGTCTTTCGTAAATTTTCTCCGCTATCTGCTTGCCCTCGTGTGTGAGGGTGATAAACCCGTCCTTATCGACACTTATATACCCTGCGCTTTTGAGCAGACCCATTGCGCGGCTGACGCTTGGCTTTGAATAGCCCATATGCTCGCCTATGTCTATGGCTCTCACCGCAGAGCTTTTTTTCTGAAGAACATATATGGTTTCAAGATACATCTGACCCGATTCCTGCAAATGCAAAGTCAATCCCTCACCTTCAAATAAATTTCATCTTAACAAATATCATACCACATATTTGTGAATTTTTCAAGCATTCCCCCAAAAAGAGTTTTTTTTAATACTTTTTCGACACAAAAGAAAAAACTTTGGCATAATATTTTGCTTTCCACTTGATTTTGTGAGAAAAATGTAATATAATATATTATGTATATTTGTTTCTATTTTCGGAGGTACTTATGGAAAGAGTGTCAAAGCATAATTATTACCTTGATATTGCTCAAACGGTTTCCGAGAGAAGCACTTGTCTCAGAAGATGCTATGGTGCTATCATAGTTAAAAATGACGTTATCGTTTCTACAGGATATAACGGTTCCCCCAGAGGAAGGCAAAACTGCAGTGACCTTAAATATTGCCAGAGGGAAAAGCTAGGTATTCCCAGAGGAGAAAGATATGAGCTTTGCCGCTCTGTTCATTCCGAGGCGAATGCAATAATCGCCGCTCCCAGAGATCAGATGCTCGGCTCAACTCTTTATATGGTTTGCACAGAGCCGATGACGGGAAAGGTGGTTGGTGGCTCAAGCAGCTGCATGATGTGCAAGAGAATGATAATTAATGCGGGAATCTCCACCGTCATCATCCGCGATACAAAGGATGAATTCCGTATTGTTGAGGTCAGCGATTGGATAGATAATGACGATTCGCTGAGCGGCATTTTCGGATATTGATTTTTTGAGAGGAAAAATGAGCACAGTTCTTGAAAATAAAAGCGAAAAGCTGAAAATTGCGGATATTAAAAGCGATCCGCTGAAGGTTTTATTTGTTTGCTCGGGGAACACCTGCCGCTCACCGATGGCAGAAGCTGTCCTTAATGATAGGGGCAGAAAGGTTGAATATTGCACAATGTGCACTCCCGAAATGATGAAAAAAAGAAGGATAATTGCCCGCTCCGCAGGAATCAGCGCCGTTGACGGTATGCCCATATCGAAAAATGCGGAGCTGGCTCTTTGTGAGGCAGGGATAAGAGCACTTCCCGATAACGATTACCCGAATCACAGAGCAAAGCTCGTGAGCCTTTCCGATCTTATGACAAGCGATATCGTTGTCGGAATCTCATCAAGGCATACCATGGCTCTCATTTCATATTATCCCACTTTTGCTTCAAAAATAATAAGCATGGATGAGGATATTCCCGACCCATTCGGAGGCGACCTTGATGATTATAAGGCTTGCCTTAGCAAGATAAGCGACTGTATTGACAGGATGTTTTTCCATGAAGAATGATTATAAGATAGTAAGGCTCGGAGATGAACATCTGGAGTCGGTCGCAGAGCTTGAAAAAATCTGCTTTGCCCATCCATGGACAGCAGAAGGACTTAAAACTCTCACGGGAGATGGCGGAGTGGGCTTTGCCGCTCTTGATGGGGGCGGAAGAGTTATTTCCTATGCGGGAATGGTCATAGCAGCAGATATGGGAGATATAACCGATGTTGCGACCCATCCCGATTTCAGACGGAGAGGTATTTCACGTCTTGTAATGGAGACCCTTATGGAATATGCGAGAAAAAAGGAGCTTGTGTCAATTGCTCTTGACGTTCGTGTTTCAAATTCGGGCGCAATAGCACTCTATGAGGGGCTGGGATTCAGCATTGCGGGAAAAAGACCTCGCTTTTACAGAACTCCACCCGAGGATGCCTATGTTATGATAAAACAACTTTGATTTTTTAGGAGAATTATGTATATACTTGGACTTGAAAGCTCCTGCGACGAAACCTCGGCAGCAGTTGTGGAAATATCGGAGCAGGGCAGATTTATCCGCTCAAATATAGTTGCCTCGCAGATAGATGTTCATAGGCTTTATGGGGGAGTAGTTCCCGAAATTGCCAGCCGTGCACATATCGAGGCGATATCAAAAATCACCTATGAGGCACTCTCGGAGGCGGGAATAACCCTTTCTGATGTTGGTGCTATCGGAGTTACAGCTTTTCCCGGACTTATTGGGGCACTCCTTGTAGGGGTTAATTTTGCAAAATCTCTTGCATATGCAAATAATATTCCGCTCATTGCGGTAAATCATGTTCACGGTCATGTTTCCGCTGCGCTTTTGAGCGACACTTCTCTTGAGCCGCCATTCCTTGCACTTGTGGTATCCGGCGGTCACACATCCATATATAAGGTGAACTCATATACAGATTATGAGGAGATAGGCTCTACCCGTGACGATGCTGTGGGAGAATCCTTTGATAAGGTGGGAAGAGTTATCGGACTTCCCTATCCCGGCGGTGCGGCACTGGACAAGCTTGCCTATGATGGCGATCCCAAGGCTGTGCAGCTTCCTTCTCCCGCAATTGTGGGTGATAATCTTGATTTTTCCTTCAGCGGTCTGAAAACTGCCGCACTTAACTATATAAATCAGGCAGAGCAGAAAAATGAGGAAATAAATCGCGCCGACCTTGCCGCATCCTATACAAGATCGGTGACCCGCGCAATTTCAAAGAAGATATCCGCAGCCCTTGACGAAACGGGAATGAAAACCCTTGTTATGGCAGGGGGTGTTGCGGCAAATTCTCATCTCCGCCGAGCTGTAAGTGAGGTTTGTGCTTCAAAAAAAGTGAAATTTATCTGTCCGCCCTTAAATCTTTGCGGTGATAATGCGGCAATGATTGCGGCGGCGGCATATTACGAATTTCTAAATGGAAATTTTGCCGACACATCCCTTAATGCGTCGGCAACGGAAT
The DNA here is from genome assembly GCA_964411355.1 of uncultured Lachnospiraceae bacterium. Lineage (GTDB taxonomy): Bacteria > Bacillota > Clostridia > Oscillospirales > CAG-272 > SIG710. Next base: position 863 of record CAYPKQ010000012.1, on the reverse strand, counting down.
AAGGGAAACCTCTAAAAACTCTCCGCACGGCGATCGGCTGATCTTTTTCCGTCATTCGGCGCAAAAATTCTTCGTAGAGTATTTAGAGATTCCCGGACATTTAAAATTCCTACTTTGGAAAAAAACTTTTTTGTCAACCCCTTTATGCGATTTTTTTGAAATTTGTCACAATGCACTATGTTCGAATTCTGTCTAACCATCTATTGATTTTTCCACAGTGTTTTTCCACAGGTTGTGGGAAAATGCCTTGAAACTGTGTTTTTTTAACAAATTTTTTTAGAAAAATTCGGATGTTGACCTCCCAAAGTGGCATTATCTGTGGAAAACCCTGTTGAAACTGTTGATAACTTAAAGAGATAAACACAGTGTGGAAAATTCTTCATTTTCCCGAAGAAAGGCGGGATATAAATGAGAAAGGTGCTTTTTGACGAAATAGTCATTTTAAATAAAAATGTTATCGAAAAACAAAAAAGAGACAAAAATCGATAAGATTTAAAAAAAAACGGTCGAAATAATAAGTTCCGAAAGAGACAGAATTTGATGAGCTTCAAACGGTTTTTTCGGTAGTAAACGGAACAATTATATGTGAAAGGACGAAAATAAATGAATAACGATGAGCTGGAGATAATTGGAGAAATGCAGCAAGACCTCGATATGGGTGAAGGCGTCTCATCGCCAAAGGCATATGTTTCGCCTGCGGTTATAAAAAGACTTCCCAGATATTTCAGATATCTGCGTGAGCTTATAAGAAACGGTAAAATGAGGATAAGCTCCGGAGAGCTTTCAAAAATAATGAATGTTACAGCCTCCCAGATCCGCCAGGATCTGAACTGCTTTGGCGGATTTGGTCAGCAGGGCTACGG